>JANLQE010000392.1:0-16938 GCA_031367625.1 Bacteroidota bacterium | reverse complement strand
TTTTTGTTTTATCTAAAACATCGGCAGTTTTTGGAGAAAAGATTGTATAAAATCCATATCCTCCAGCAAGTCCTGCCATTGCACCGGTAGCAAATACAATTCCTCCCAAGCACATATATTTTACTTGGTCGCTATAAGTAGCTTGTTCCAATAAATATTTATCGCCGCCAGCAGCCTTCCATAAAAAACGCATTACTGCGTTTGATTTCGGGGTTATATAGTAATCTCTTTCTTTCATATAAAGTCAGTTTGGGTGTAAGATGAATGATTAATTGCTATTTTGGTTTTAGGGACATTTATTTTTGGAAGATGTATTAAAGTGTTTTTTCTATCAAGTTTAATAGAGGCGGCAAAAGTTGTTTGCTTGTTTATGCCTGAAATAATTGTTTTAAATGATTTTGTTTCTAAAGTTTTTTCAGACTGGATATTTATGTGATAAATTTTCTTTTGAAAAAATCCGTAGACTATTAAGGTAATATTATTTGTTTCAATATTTTTTAAATTGAAAACGACTGATTGCTTTTCTGTTGTTTTCTTGAGGTTTTTAAAATTGTACCAAAGTGCATTTTTAAATTTGTAGGATATCACCAAATAGCTTTTGTCGAAAACATATTTTCTTGAATAGTCAAGCTGCAAAAGTTTTATCCCCTTTCTTCTTCTGAAAAGTATCGTCAAAAATTTGGCTATAATGGAAACTATAAATTTTAATTGGTATGCTATAGGTTTAAAGTAGTCGGATAAGTAAAAGGGATTCTGCATTAAGATGTGTCGATTTAAAGTGTGGTTGTGAATTTGCAGAGCGATTCCTGTGCGTCGTGGCAAAAACAAATGTGCTGCATTAGTGTGTCGGCTTGTGCGGTGGCTTTGCAGCTCTTTTGTTTTTGCCAAGGGTAGGCTTGTATAATCATCTCAGTTGTTTTGGTTCTGCTTAAATTTACGAGTTGCCGCCATATCCTGGCGTACAATAAAGTTGTCAAGGTAACCTTTCTGCAACCGTAAATAGTTTTTATTGTGGAGGTATAAAATGAATTCCCGCCGCCATTGGTGTCCCCGTGCGCTGCAGTTGTTGATATTTGCCACCAACAATATTAAACCTGTGAGAGAGATTCATTCAATCCGTCTCAGCGGAGTTTTTATTTCC
This sequence comes from Bacteroidota bacterium, assembly GCA_031367625.1. Classification (GTDB taxonomy): domain Bacteria; phylum Bacteroidota; class Bacteroidia; order Chitinophagales; family Chitinophagaceae; genus Ferruginibacter. The sequence goes on along the minus strand of JANLQE010000392.1, from coordinate 15,797 downwards.
ATGCTAAATAAACATGCAACATATAAGTACTAAGAAATAAAACCCTGCTGCCTATAAGAAGTTCAACTCAACAGTCCGCATAATAAAAAATTTGAAAGATGAGTTTGTATTAGTTGAAGAACGGACTGCATCAGGGTTTCACGCAAGTGGATAATTTGTTGTGTGGAAATACTGAGAAACCCCCGCTAAGACAAAAATATAAGTTATTCTTTCCCTTCAGGAAAGGGGTGTAAATTTTTACCGATTCTCATTTATTTTCATTCTACATTTGTACAGCCTTACGCTAAAATATTGTACGGCTTTTATAGAAAACTCTTTTTAGTGGGAAAACACATCAACAAAGTATCTGCCGCCGGAATAATTGTAGCATTAGGAATTATTTATGGTGATATAGGTACTTCACCCTTATACGTATTCAGCGAAATTATAAACGGAAAAGCCATCAGCGACCTGCTTATTATTGGCGGCCTCTCCTGTATTATCTGGACGCTTACTTTACAAACCACTATAAAATATGTAATACTTACCCTGCAGGCAGACAATAAAGGTGAGGGTGGTATTTTTTCTTTATACACCCTGGTAAGGCGCCAGAAAAGATGGCTGGTATTACCCGCAATGATAGGCGGGGCGGCACTTTTGGCCGATGGTATGATTACCCCACCCATTACAGTTACTGCAGCCATTGAAGGGCTGGACAGTATCCCTCTGCTGCATGGCATACAACTGCGTACCATTATTATTATTGTACTCGTTATATTATCTGCACTCTTTTTTATGCAGCAGTTTGGCACTGCATCTCTGGGTAAAATGTTTGGCCCTATTATGATTATCTGGTTTAGTATGCTGGGTATTTTAGGGTTTGCACATATTGCAGATGACCTGGATATTTTAAAAGCCTTTAACCCCTGGTATGCTATAAAATTGCTAAGCCAATATCCAAAAGGGTTTTTATTGCTGGGTGCCGTCTTTCTCTGTACTACGGGTGCTGAGGCACTCTACAGCGATCTGGGCCATTGTGGCAAAACCAATATCAGGTACAGTTGGATTTTTGTAAAGTCGGCCCTCATCCTTAATTACCTGGGGCAAGGCTCGTACCTGTTGCATAATTTTAAAGGAACTGTTTTTGCCACCAAAGAACTTTTAACACAACCCAATTTTAAAGCAGCACATCCTCATGCTATAGAAATGAGCAACCCGTTTTATGGCCTTATGCCGGAGTGGTTTCTTACACCAGGAATAATTATTGCCACCATGGCCGCCATCATTGCCAGCCAGGCTTTAATCAGCGGTTCTTTTACGCTCATCAGCGAAGCCATAAGGCTTAACCTTTGGCCACGCATGAAAATAAATTATCCTTCCGAAGCTAAGGGTCAATTATTTATTCCCGGCATTAATACATTATTATTTGTAGGGTGCTGCGGAGTAGTATTGTATTTTCAAACTTCGGGTGCAATGGGCGCTGCGTATGGGCTTGCTATTACTTTATGTATGATGGCAACCACTATTTTATTTGCCAATTTTCTCATTAAAAAAAGGGTGAACCAATTTTTGATTTATTTATTTTTAGCCGTTTTTACTACTATAGAAGTAAGCTTTTTAATAGCCAATCTTAATAAGTTTTCGCATGGCGGTTATGTAACCTTAATCATTGGCGGTGGATTGTTTTTTGTGATGTATGTATGGTACAGGGCACGCAAAATTAAAAACCGGTATGTAGAATTTGTACGGGTAGATGAGTATGTGCCTAAGCTGGAAGAATTAAGCAACGATAATTCTGTTCCTAAATATGCAACACATTTAGTTTATTTAACAAGTGCCAATAACCCTAAAGAAATTGAGCATAAAATTATTTACAGTGTGCTAAGCGGCAAGCCCAAGCGTGCAGATATTTATTGGTTTGTACATGTGGATACACTGGATGATCCTTACACCAGCGAATATTCTGTAGAGCATATTATTCCGAATGATATTATACGGGTAGAGTTCAGGCTTGGCTTTAGAATAGCGCCACGGCTAAACCTGATGTTTAAAAAAGTGGTGGAAGATCTGGTGGCCAACAGGGAAGTAAACATTACCAGCCGTTACGAAAGCCAGCAAAAGAATAATATGGTGGGCGATTTTCAATTTATTGTATTGGAAAAATTTCTTAGCCAGGATAATGAATTGCCGTTTTTTGAAAAACTGATTATGAAAAGTTATTTCTGGATAAAAGAAATTTCTTTAAGCGAAGAAAAAGGTTTTGGCCTGGAGCAAAGTAATGTGGCAGTAGAAAAATTCCCGCTGGTGGTAGCGCCCAGCAGTAAGCTGAAAATGACAAGAATTTATAATGAAGAAGAAGAAGAGGAATAAAAATTTTCTTTTATCTGATTCTTATTTTAAAATGTAGAGAATAAAAGCCTTTAATGATTTCAATTGATGCCATAACGCTTCAGCAAAAAATGGATAAGGGGGAAGTTTTTTTACTCATAGACGTAAGAGAACCATGGGAGCATCAGGCGTTTAATATTGGGGGCCAACTGATTCCGCTCCATACGATTTTCGAAAATCTCTCTTTAATTCCAAAAGATAAACCGGTAATACTTTATTGTCAAAAAGGCATCCGTAGCCACCTGGCAATACAAAGGCTGCAGCAAAAATATAATTACTCCAATCTTATCAATCTTAGTGGCGGCATGTATGAATGGAAGAAGCAATTTAATTTATAACTCACTCTAAAGTTACCGGGTGCATTTAAAATTGTCGCTTGGGCTAAAGCCCGGATACAGAGTATGAATTAATTGCCACGCCTTTAAAGGCGTGGCAATTAAGAGAAAAGGTAGTGGCTTTAGCCAAATGAGATTATTTCAATAGCGACAATTTTAAATGCACCCAAGTTTCCTGCAAACCCATCACTGTTGATTAGATTACCTATCTTAAAGTAATTTTTTATTTATTAAAGTTGTGCCGTTAGTCTTTAGCGTAAATTTCTAAACCCTGTAAACTCAATTATTAAAGTGCGCAAAATATTATTGGTTACTTAAACAATTAATAATTTGAACCATACATTAATCTATATTATTTGCGGCTACATAGCATTGATGGCAATTGTATATCTTATACAGGAGCGGTTTATTTTTAAACCCGAAAAACTTAAACAGGATTTTGAATATAAATACGATGCTCCTTTTAAAGAACTTTTTTTTGATGTTGAAAAAGGTGTTCGTATAAATGGATTACATTTTACAGTAAAAAATCCGCACGGCCTTATCTTATATTTTCATGGCAACAGCCGCAGCATAAAAGGCTGGGCACGCTACGCCAAAGATTTTTTCAGGTATAATTATGATGTGGTTTTGGTTGACTACCGTGGTTTTGGAAAAAGCACCGGCAAGCGTACAGAAAAGGATATGCTCAGTGATATGCAGTTTGTATATGATACGCTGGCAGTACAATATACCGAGCATCACATCATTGTTTACGGGCGCAGCCTGGGTAGTGGTTTTGCGGCAAAAATTGCCAGCGATAATATGCCGCGGTATTTAATTTTAGATGCGCCTTATTACAGTTTTACAAAAGTGATAGAACGGTTTTTGCCTATACTGCCCATTCGTTTTTTATTGCGCTTTCAACTGCGTACCGATAAATGGATAAAGCATGTAAATTGCCATACTTATATTTTACACGGTACTAAAGACCGCCTTATCCCAATCAGCAACAGCGAAAACCTGCAGGCACTTAACCCTAAAAAAATAACTTTAATCCGCATCACAGGCGGCGGGCATAATAACCTTCCTTCTTTTAATGAATACCATAATATTATCAGGGATATTTTGCAATACTAAACCCACAAAAGAAATGAATTTTAATAAAGGAAAATTATATCAATGGATCAAAATTATCATCATTATTTATTGTGTAATGGGTATTGCTTTATATTATCTGCAGGAAAAAATTTTGTTTCATCCGCAAAAATTAAAAAGCAATTACATTTTTCATTTTAATAAACCTTTTGAAGAAATTAATATTCCTGTCAATGGAACGGATACCATCAGCATTATAAAATTTTTTCCTAAAGATGCTGTACGGTGTGGCGTGGTTTTATATTTTCATGGCAACAGGAGAAACGTAGAACGCTATGCAGCATACGCAGATAATTTTACAAAAAATGGTTATGAAGTATGGATGCAAGATTACCCCGGCTACGGAAAAAGTACAGGCGAAAGAACCGAAAAAAAACTCTATGAACAGGCATTGCAGGTGCAAAAATTAGCCGCTGCTCATTACGCATCCGATAGCATTATCATTTACGGAAAGTCTTTAGGAACGGGCATTGCAGCATATCTGGCTTCGGTAATTAATTGTAAAAAATTAATTCTGGAAACACCCTATTACAGCATACCTGATATATTTAACTGCTATGGTGGTTTTCTTTATCCTTTAAATGCAATGATCACTTACAAAATACCCACAGGGCAATTTTTGCAGCAGGTAAAAGCGCCAGTAAGCATCTTCCATGGCAGTTCCGATTGGGTGATACCTTACCGTAGTGCAGAAAAATTAAAGAAATATTTAAAGGCGGGAGATGAATTTATTACTCTGCCAGGTGGTGGGCATAATAACCTGAATGATTTGCCTTTATTTCACACAAAACTTGATTCGTTGCTGCAGTAATTTATAATTCTTTTAAAACAGCCTCTTTGTTTTTTACCAGCAGATTATATTCTGCACCAATTTTTAAAGCAACATTTTCTTTTGCATGGCTCACCGGAAAATTAAAACATACCGGAAAATCGTATTCAATCAGCATTTCATTAATAATCTCATCCATTGTTTTACCAAAAGGCCTTTCTGTATCTTTCATATCAGTAAATCCACCAACAATAAGCCCGGCAATTTTATCTAATTTTCCACTGCGTTTTAATTGCTGCAGCATTCTGTCAATGCTGTAAAGATATTCGCCAATGTCTTCAATAAACAGAATGCAGTTTTTTGTTTCAAAATCTGATGCAGTACCAATTACATGTGCCAGCAGCGAAAGGTTGCCGCCAATTAATTTTCCGGTTGCATTCCCTGTTTTATTAAAAATATGAGGAGCAGATTTATATTTTGCTTTTTTGCCGGCAAGGGCATTTTTTAAGGATTGTATATATTCATTTTTACTCTCCCCACCGTTAAAAGCCGCAGCCATGGGTGCATGTAAAGAAGCTATCCTGTAGTTGCTGTAAATATGGGTATGCATTACCGTTATATCACTAAAACCAATCAGCCACTTGGGGGTTTTCTTAAATTTTTTAAAATCCAGTTTGTCAATAATACGGCTCATTCCATAACCGCCCCGTGCAAAAAGTATGGCATTGATAGAGGAGTTATCCAGCATGGCCTGTAGTTCATTGCATCTTTCTTTATCGGTTGCACTAAAATAATTTTGGGAATTACTGCCTAATGTTTTGCCAACAAAAACCTCATACCCCCAGTCCTGCAGGGTTGTTATGCAGCTCTGTGCTTTTTCTGCGGCCATATAACCCGCCGGGCAGGTAATGCCGATTGTGTCGCCTTTTTTTAAATATGAGGGAAGGATTATTTTCATTTAAACTTATTTCAACTGACCTGTTCTAAAATTACCTTTTCCAAATTTACCTTTAGTTTGTGTATTACGCCACACTTTAACGCATAATTATTTTTCTGATGCCCTACTGGAAAATCAAAACAAACAGGATAGTTATATTCTTTTATTTTTTCCAGCACAACTTCTTCCAGTGTTTTTCCAAATTCTTCATTGGAATCATCTTTCTTTTCTTTAAATCCTCCGATAATTAGTCCTTTCAGTTGCGCTAATTTTCCGCTGCGTTTCAGATTCCAGAACATACGGTCTATGCTGTACATATATTCGCCCGTATCTTCTACAAAAAGAATTTTATTTTTTGTAACGATATCGCTGCTGCTTCCAGCCAGGGTTTCCAGCGTTTTTAAATTACCGCCAACAAGTTGCCCAGCCGCAGCGCCTGTTTTATTATTAGCATTTGGTATAGTGCTATACTGCATTTTTTCACCTGCCAGGCATTGGCGTATGCTTTCAATAGAATCTTTTTGAATGGGTTCTGCAATATCCCGGTCAGATGGAAAACTGTTGCACATTTTTGAGTGAAGCGTAGCAATATTATATTGCCGGTTAATGTGACTATGCATTACCGTTATATCACTAAAACCAATAATCCATTTTGGGTGCAGTACGAACTTAGAAAAATTAATTTTATCAATAATCCTTATAGCACCATAACCGCCCCTTGCACACATAATAGCTTTTATAGATCTGTCATCCAGCATTTGCTGAAAGTCTGCAAGCCGTTCTGCATCTGTGCCGCCGTAGGTAAATTCTTTTTTACCAATAGTGTTTCCTGTCATTATTTCAAAACCCCATTCCTTAATTTTTGTAACAGCAGGCTCAAGATCTTCCTTTGTAATAAAACCCGCAGGGCAGGTAATACCAATGATATCGCCCTTTTTTAAATAAGCAGGGATTTTTACAGATGCATCCGGTTCCTCTACATTTTTTCCTTTGCCCATTGAAGCAATTGATGCACCTAAAGGAAGCATTGACGAAAGAAAGTTTTTACGGTTCATATTTTTATTTCAGTACTAAAGTAAAGGAAAGATTCTTACAACTCAAATCCCATTCCACTGCTTAATGCTTTTTGATATTTACGTAAATCGAATTTGTAATAAAACGGCGCTTTATGTGCCACGCCTTTTTTAGTTTCATTTAATCTTTTTAAAATACCGGTACCCACAATTTTACGCTGAAAATTCCGGCGGTCTAATATTCTGTCTAAAATAGTTTCGTAAAGTTTTTGTAATTCGGGCATAGTAAATTTTTCCGGCAAAAGGTTATAGCCCACAGGATGATAATTTAATTGTACCCGTAAATTTAGCAGGGCTTTTTCCAAAATACCCTGGTGATCCAAAATCATTTCGGTGATGTTGTGAATATTAGACCATTCACAAGCTGAAGAAAATGTATCGGCCACCGGCTGCACTTTTGTAAAATCTACCAATGCAGTATAACCTACAGTAATAAAGCGTTCAAACATCCAGCTTTCTAATGTAAATGCAGAAAGAAGGTAGAGATAAATGAATTGAAAAAATAAATAACAGGAATATTTACTTTGACCAAAACCCCGGTAATACAGGGGTTTTTTGGTTTGTTTGGGTATTGGCATTGCTTTAGGTATTTTTGCAGCGCATGAACAATCCAAAAAGATATTTAGTTACAGCAGCATTACCTTATGCTAACGGGCCGGTGCATATCGGGCACCTGGCAGGCTGTTATTTACCGGCAGATATTTATGTGCGTTATTTACGGGCACAAAAAAGAGATGTAAAATTTATTGGTGGCAGCGATGAGCATGGTGTGCCCATCACCATACGTGCTATGAAGGAAGGCATTACGCCGCAGCAGGTGGTAGATAAATTTCATGCTTTGATAAAAGAAAGTATGCAGCAAATGGGAATATCCTTCGACATATATTCCCGTACTTCCAATAAAGTGCATCATGAAACAGCATCTGCATTTTTTTTAAAAATGTACAACGATGGTTTATTTGAAGAAAAAGAAACGGAGCAGTATTATGATGAAACTGCTAAAACATTTTTAGCGGACAGATACATTGTTGGTACCTGCCCGGTATGTGCTAATACTAACGCCTACGGAGACCAGTGCGAAAAATGTGGAAGTAGTTTATCGCCGGAGCAATTAATAAATCCACGAAGTGCATTAAGTGATGCCGTGCCTGTAAAAAAGAAAACCACGCATTGGTATTTTCCTTTACAGAATTATGAAACCTGGTTAAAGGAATGGATATTGGATGGGCACAAAGAATGGAAGAACAATGTGTATGGCCAATGCAAAAGCTGGTTAGATACCGGGTTGCAAAGCAGAGCAATGACAAGGGATAGTAATTGGGGCATTAAAGTTCCAAGCCCCCCGGCCCCCGAAGGGGGAGGAGGAAAAGTTTTATATGTTTGGTTTGATGCGCCTATCGGTTACATCAGTGCAACAAAAGAATTAACGGATCATTGGGCTGATTACTGGTGCAAAGAAGACACTAAACTGGTTCATTTTATAGGTAAAGATAATATCGTATTTCATTGTATTATTTTTCCTGCAATGTTGAAAGCGCATGGTGGTTTTGTATTGCCCGATAATGTGCCGGCAAACGAGTTTTTAAATATTGAGGGCGAGAAAGTAAGTACCAGCCGCAACTGGGCTGTGTGGGTGCATGAATACATAAAAGATTTTTCCGGCTGCGAAGATGTACTGCGTTATGTGCTTTGTGCCAATGCCCCGGAAACAAAAGACAACGATTTTACCTGGAAGGATTTTCAGGATAGAAACAACAGCGAACTGGTAAGTATTTTTGGCAATTTTGTAAACCGTACCTGGGTATTGATGCATAAATTATGTGGGGGAAAAGTACCCAAACTGCATGAAGATATTTTAGATGAAAAAGATAAAGCATTGATTGAAGACATCGCAAATTCAAAATTGAAAATTGAAAAAAATATAGAAGAATTTAAATTCCGTGATGCATTATTTGAAGTGATTGATTTGAGCAGAAAGGGAAATAAATACATGCAGGAAAAAGAACCGTGGATAGTAGCGAAACAGATAAGCGGCGATGGACAACGAACAGACGTTGCACAAAAATTAATTGATAACTGTTTGCATTTATGTTTACAGCTTACGGCTAATCTTGCCATTCTTATCAATCCATTTTTGCCAACTACAGCAAATAAAATGCTCGGCATGATGAAGGTGGTGGATAAAATGCTGAGTTGGGAAAATGCCGGAAAAATAAAATTATTGAGTGCAGGCTATAGTTTACGGGAGCCACAATTATTGTTTAGAAAAATTGAAGATGAAGAAATAACGGCACAGGTTGAAAAATTAAAAGCAGGATTAGTTAAAACCCAAGCACCAAAAATGGAAGAAGTAAAAGAAGGAGTTTCAAACCAGAAATCGGAAATAGTTTTTGATGATTTTGCAAAAATTGATTTAAAAATAGGAACTATTTTATCAGCCCAAAAAGTTGAAAAAGCAGATAAACTTTTAAAGCTTGAAATTGATTTAGGTTTTGAAAAGCGCACTATCGTAAGTGGTATAGCATTGCATTTTGCGCCGGCAGATATTGTAGGAAAACAGGTTACAGTAGTTACTAACCTTGCTCCCAGAAAAATGCGTGGCATAGAAAGCAATGGAATGATTTTAATGGCAGAAGATGCGGATGGCAAATTGAAATTTATAAATTCTGATGAAGCAGTAGAAAATGGCTCCGGTGTTAGTTAGTGATTAATGCAGACACAATGCTGCAGTATATTTACCCCGTTGCTATCTTTTACCATCGTTGTAGTGTTCTGTAGCGGTTTGCAAAAAAGCTTTCATGTTCAGTATGAGTGTATCTATAGCAGGGGTTATTTTATACGCTAGTAAATTATTTTTTTTTGCTGAATCTTTTTTGTAATTGTAGCAGAACTCGGGTTTGCCGGTGAGTGCATTAAAGCCCAGCACATAACTGCTGTCAATTGCCTGGTAAAGCAAATTATTTTCCCTGCAAAAAACTATTCTGTTTTGCTTAAGATTGTTGTCTGCTAAGTTTTTTCCATAACTGATGAAATTTTCTTTGTCATGGGCAAACGATAAAATGGTATTCACAATATCCAGTTGGCTAACGGTATTGGTAATTACTGTTTTCTTTTCGTTCTCAGGATCGTAAATAAAAACAGGGATGTGAAATTTCTGAACAGCATCAAGAGAAAGGTTATCAAAATCAGGAAACATCCAATGATCTGCACAAAAAATAAACACCGTTTTTTTATACCATGATTGTGTGGCCGCATTTTTAAAAAACCGTTCCAGGCATTCGTTGTAATAACTCATGGTTTTCATTTGTGCCGAAAAATTTTTTTCAGGATATTTTTCCCTGTAATTTTTTGGCAATTGGTTTGGGTAATGTGTAGAAGTATTATAATTAACCGCTAAAAAAGGTTGCTTCATTTCACCAATTTTATTTTCCATAAAGTTCAGTACATACTCATCATGTATTCCCATGGCATGTTTTTCCATTTTTTTATAGCCGGGTATATCTTCCATGCAATAATATTTTATACCGAGCCAGTTGCAGCATTGGGCAAAGCCAAAGTCGTCGTAATGATCACCAATAAAAAATGCAGAGCTGTAATTACTTTTTGCAAGCCGGTTACCAATCTTTGTTACAGGAATGGAAGTAAAATTGGAATGATACAATGGTATTTCCGTGATGGTGGGAATGCCCGCCAGTATTGCCGTAATGCCTTTATTGCTGTTGAGGGAATAACTGAAGGCATTACTGTAGTAAGTGCTTTTGTTTACAAGTGCATCTAAAAAAGGCATGGTTACTTTATACCTGCTGTTGCTGTTAAAAAAATCTTCCGGTATGCTTTCCATTATAAAAAGAACCATATTCTTTTGTGTGGTATCCGGCAGCAGGCCGTTGGTTTTATGAAAGCTGAAAAGAGATTCTTTCATTGCCTGGCTCATGTAATTATGCGGATAAATAATGCTTTCATTGCGGCGGTATAAAGAATAAATAAATGTATGCAGTGAATTTTGTGTTAAGGGTAATTGATTGGAAGAAATAACGGTAAGCGGATAAGTAGGTAACATTTTTTTAGTACCCGTAAAAAAAAACAGCAGGCAAAACGATCCTGATAAAAACACCGGTAAAAAAATATAATTGCCTTCTTTTTGGTTGATAATTATTTTTTTTAAAGATTTAAAAATTAGCAGGGTTATAATTGCCAGCAATGCTATTACCAATATTCCTATGATGGCAGATCCCCAGTCATTATTTTTAAAAGGATTCTTCAATACATAGATAAGATCTGCATCTGCCCTTTGTTGATGAAAACGATAGTAAAAAATATCTATGATATTTAGCAGAATACAAAAACTGTTAAGCAGCGCAAATACAGCGGCCATCAATGTTAGCAATACATTGTTTCTGCGAAATGGTTTGAGCAACAGCAATAAAAAAAAAGGTAAATTTATTAAAGAGATAAACAGGGTATCATACAGTAGCGACCACAGGATGATTTGAGTTGCATTGGCCCAACTGGAAATATCCCAGCCACCGGCTATTCCTTTATTATAAAAAAAGAATATACATTTTAATAAGCACAGTAAAATAAGTAGCTTTAATAAAAATATCAAAGCAGGTTTTTCTCTTTCTCCAGATTTTATGGAAGATAAAAATTTCATCTTGTAATGAAAGACAATCGGTTTCTTACAAACAAATATACACTCTCGGCAATCATTTTACTTGCCTGTCTTGCGGCAGACATTATTTTGCACAAAGGGATGAGCCGTGTTATTATTCCTTCAACCTTTACGGATAAACGAAAACCACAGCGGTTTCAATCCTGTGCTGCCACCTTAATTACCACCTCCAAGTATTGGATAAAAGCAGTAGATAATACCACACTGATGGAAGGTTTACCCGCCACAACAGCAGGTTTTGAATGCGATGTATATTTTAATAAAACACTTAATCATTTTCAGGTTTATCATGATTCTGCTCATTTATCTGAGCTGGATGCAGACTCACTCCTGGCGGTTTATAAAAAAAGAAACCTGTCTGCGTCTGTATGGTTTGATTTTAAAAATCTGGATGCTTCCAATGCCTCAGCATCTCTAAAAGTTGCTATGCAGTTGCGCAGAAAATACGGACTGGAAAATAAACTGATTATTGAATCATCCTCCCCGGAAAATCTTAGGGCATTTTGCGACAGTGGCTTTTTTACGAGTTATTATGTGCCTTATTTTAATCCCTACCTGATTACGGAAGATGACCTCATTTATAACCTGGATTCCATTACAAATAATCTAAAAAAATATCCAGTAGCTGCACTCTCCGGCTACTATTTTCAGTATCCCGTATTGAAGAAATATTTCCCCAATTTTCCAATTTTAACGTGGACCGATAAGTCTGATATTAGCTTAATCAGCAAACTGTTTAACACACATTTAGAAAACGATGCACAAATAAAAATAGTGTTGTATCCATATCAATAAAATATTTCTGAAACTTACCGAATTTTAGTGTTAGCATAATTTGGTTAATTATTTGTTTAATGCTATTAAACAAAAATACAATTATGAATAAGAAAAATTTTTTAATTGCAGCTATGTTATTATTAACTGCAAATGTATTTTCGCAGCAAATGGATATGTCTTTAATACCTTATAGAAGCGGCAATAAATGGGGATACGCATCTCCGGATAAAAGAATAGTAATATCACCGAAATATAATGATGCTGCCTGGTTTTCCGAAGGATATGCAGCCGTAAAAGTGGGTAGCAGATATGGCTACATAAATAAAGCCGGCAAACTTGTTATTCCTGCAAAATTTACCGTAGCAAAGCCTTTCCGCAAAGGTTACCTGCCCAATGCAAAAAACAACGGTGGAGATTCTGTAATTTTTGCAGGGGCTTCTCTGCAGCCAGGCGGTTATGAAATATGCATCAACATCAGGGGTGTAAAGATGCCTAAATGCCCTGCAATAAATGAAAATTCTGTAGTAGAAAACCGCATCCCTGTAAAAACGGTGGTTACCCAAAAAACATATTCTTTAGCTAATAACAATGGCTTGTTTGATAAAGTAGTAGATGATTATAAAATTGCCGGCAGCGATGAGACTTATTACATTGCAGAAAAGGGTGGAATGTATGGTGTCTTCAACAGTAAATTTGATACCATTGTTCCATTTCAATATAATGCTGTTAAACAAATAAGGTCTGGTGGAAACCAATATTTACAGGTAACAAAAGATGGTATGAATGGCATTGTTGCCGGCAACGGGCAAACACTTATCAATACAGATAACAGCAACCTTGTACTTATAAACGGGGCTAATAAAACAGACTATGTAATTGTTAAGCACGGTGGAAAAACTTATGTAAAAGATTTGAAAAATAACGATATTATTTCTACGGGGTATGCAGATATCACTTATGATAATAATGGTGGTTTTGTGCTTACCGGTGATGATAATACAAAAGGGTTTTATTTTATGGAGAATAAAATTATAGCTCCCAAATACAGCGATGTACGAATGATAAATGGCGGTACTTATTTAATGGTTAAAACAAGTAATGGTAAAATGGGTTATATCAATGCTGCCGGAGATGAATTTTTTGTAGAATAAAGCATACAATCAGCAGTGCATTATTATTTAAAAACTTCAGCTTAATCCCTGAAGTTTTTTTATTTTCCTGATAATTTTAAAATACTAACTTCGGTTATTGAAATTAGTTGTCTAACTAACTAATTTATAATTTTATCCGTATAAAATTTTTAATAGATACATAATAAAGAAATTATTTTATGAAACGTACAATTAAAAAAGTAGCTGTTTTAGGAAGTGGTGTAATGGGAAGCAGGATAGCTGCACATTTTGCCGGCATTGGTTTGCAGGTATTGTTGCTGGATATTATCCCAAAAGACCTCCCCACCGATGCAAAGCCTGCTGAGCGAAATAAGATAGTGAATGATGCATTGGCAGCGGCAGCAAAATCCAATCCCTCGCCGTTATATACCAAAGATGTTTTAAAGAGAATCAGCACAGGCAACTTTACTGACGATATGAAAGATATTGCTACTGCCGATTGGATAATAGAAGTAGTGGTAGAAAAATTAGATATTAAGCAATCTGTTTTTACCGAAGTAGAAAAATTCCGCAAAACCGGCACACTCATTACCTCCAATACTTCCGGAATTCCCATACACCTGATGGCAGAAGGCAGGAGCGAAGATTTTAAAAAACATTTTTGCGGCACGCACTTTTTTAATCCGCCAAGGTATCTGCGCCTGTTGGAAATAATTCCCACGCCTTTTACTGATCCGGAAGTAATTGATTTCTTAATGCACTACGGCGATTTGTATTTGGGCAAAACTACGGTGCTGTGTAAAGATACTCCTGCGTTTATTGCTAACCGTATAGGTGTATTTGGGATAATGGCCATAATGAATACCATGGAAAAACTGGGCTTAACCATTGATGAAATAGATGCGTTGACTGGCCCCGTAATTGGCCGTCCCAAATCTGCAACTTTTCGTACAGCAGATGTTGTAGGTATTGATACTTTGGTAAAAGTTGCAAAAGGTATTTATGAAAATTGCCCCGGTGATGAAGCAAAAGCACTCTTTAATATTCCATCATGGCTTAATAAAATAATAGAGAACAACTGGCTGGGTGATAAAACAGGACAGGGTTTTTTTAAAAAACTGCGGGGTAGCGAATTGCCTTCGGCTTTAACCGGTGGTGGAAAAGAAATATTGGTTTTGAATTTAAAAACCATGGAATATGAGCCACGCCAAAAGCCAAAATTTGCAACGCTTGAAACTGCAAAGCCAATAGAAGATTTGCATACAAGATTGAAAGCATTGGTAGCAGGCACAGATAAAGCCGGCGATTTTTACCGCCAGTTTCATTATGCATTGTTCTCTTATATTTCCTTTCGTATTCCTGAAATAAGCGATGAAGTTTATCGTGTAGATGATGCTATGATGGCAGGCTTTGGTTGGGAAATAGGCGCTTTTGAAAGTTGGGATACCCTCGGTGTTGCTAAAACTACAGAAGCCATGAAAGGGGCTGGTTATACAGTTGCTCCCTGGGTTGATGAAATGCTGGATGCAGGTATAAAATCATTTTATAAAGTTGAAAATGGTAAACGGTATTATTATGATACAGCCACAAAAGTATATAAAATATTACCGGGTGGAGAGGCATTTATTGTAATGAAAAATTTTGCCAGCGAAACCGTTTGGAAAAATAGTGCCTGCCGCACTTATCATCTCGGTGGCGATGTGCTGGGCCTGGAGTGGTACACAAAAATGGGCAGCATTGGCGGCGAAGTGTTGGAAGGAATTCAAAAATCTATTTCGCTGGCAGAAGAAAAATACAAGGGCCTGGTAATTGCAAATGATGGCCCCAACTTTAGCGCAGGCGCAAATGTGGGGATGATCTTTATGCTGGCTATTGAGCAGGATTATGACGAAATAGATATGGCCATCCGAATGTTTCAAAATACCATGATGAGGGTGCGTTATTCATCCATACCTGTTGTGCTTGCGCCGCATGGGCTTGCCCTGGGTGGTGGCTGCGAAATTTGTTTACATGCAGATAAAGTAATTGCTGCGGCAGAAACTTATACCGGCCTTGTAGAAGTAGGCATTGGCGTTATTCCCGGGGGCGGCGGCACAAAAGAATTTGTATTGCGTGCTGCTGATGAAATGCATAACGGTGAGCCGGAGACGATTACTTTGCAAAACAGGTTTTTAACGATTGCCACCGCAAAAGTGGGCACATCTGCTTATGAGGCTTTTGGTCTGGGCATTTACAGAAAAGGCCTGGATGAAGTGAGTGTAAATACTGGCCGCCGCATTGCAGAAGCAAAAAATGCCGTTATTAATTTATACGATGATGGATATACAATGCCCGTACAACGTAATGATATCAAGGTGTTGGGCCGCTCTGCACTGGGCGCTATGTATGCAGGTATTAACGGAATGTTTGTGGGAAAATATGCAACTGAGCATGATGTTACGGTTGCCAAAAAACTGGCGTATGTAATGTGTGGCGGCGATTTAAGTGAGCAAACCCTGGTAAGCGAACAATATCTTTTAGATTTAGAAAGAGAGGCATTCTTAAGCCTTACTGCCGAAAAGAAAACCCTGGAGAGAATACAGAGTATTTTAAAAACAGGCAAGCCGTTGAGAAATTAG
>JANLQE010000384.1:0-1796 GCA_031367625.1 Bacteroidota bacterium | reverse complement strand
GGTACCAGGCGATGATAAAAATTTTCAGGATGTTTTTATTTACGATACGCAAACAAACACCACCATTATTGCAAGCACATCTGCTGATGGAAAATTTGGTAATGCAGATAGTCCCATCGGGCAGGGAGAAAAAATTGCTATTTCGTTTGATGGAAATTATGTTGCCTATTCAACCAAAGCCACTAACCTTGGTGTGCCTGCTTCCAATATTGTACTGTATAATGTAGCTGCAAAAAAGAACAAGGCTGTTTCCACTGTTGCAGGCAGCAGTGTTGGCAGTGCAGTTATAAGTTATTCGGGCAACTATGTAGTGTTTGGCATTGGTGCAAAGTTGGATAGCCGCTTTGCATCATCAGGAATTTTTGCTAATTATACAGGGGTGGGTTTATGCCGGTTTTGTCCACAATAACATGATATAATTATATAAAAGAGGATTTAACATTAAACCATTTTAAAAAATAAAAAATAGAACCATGAAAAAGTTATTACAAATTCTGGCCCTGATTTTCTTAACCCATGTTGTGAATGCTCAACAAACTGAAGACGATATCTATGTTGGCAAAAACAGAACCTTTGGAAAATACAGAGGAACGGATATCAAAACTGCAAAGCAAAAAGGTCAATTCATCATAAGAGGTACAGTGGTAAAAGTAGACTGGTGCGAAGACGATTGTTTAACTGTTTGGATAAAAAAAGATGATGGGAGTACTGTATCAGTTGGAACAAAAGATTACGGCTTTACTGTCCCTAAAAACATTGTGGGCAAACGAATTATTATTGAAGGTATTGAACCAGTTAAATACATTGCTACAAAAAAGACAGTTAAAAAGGAGTATCAGAAAGACATCCAAGTTGCAGCAACCGGAATACGGATTTTTGACTAAGAGACAGCTTTTGAATTCAGTTTAAAAAAGCGTTTACGCATGACGGGAACTAAATTTTATAAAATGAAAAAGATAATTCTCATTTCCCTCCTTACATTGAGCATCTATTCGCAGGCACAAGTATATGTAGACAGAATTGGGTTTACGCTGGAAAGTATTGCCGATATAGATATTGGCTGGATGACAATTCGTAAACATACTTCCCCACCAAAAGGAAAACAACTTGGCGACAGAACATACAGTGCCAAACAGATAGGCTACAGCCAGCAATTTGTAGAATGGATGCAACAGTCATATCTGCCTAAGGGATGCTTAGGGGATGCAACTTACTATCAAAATTATATACCAAAATTCAGCCCCACAAACAGCCTCCTGGGGAATGCAATAAATACACATCGGCATGCGCTGCCACATTTGTACGGTGCACAGTCAAAAATGTATATGTTTTTGAAAAAAGATGCGCAGGGGAAATTTGTACCACAAAATAATCTTGCAGATGATTGGCGCATTGAGGCTAATGGACTGGAATCAATCAGCAAGCCGGTATCTTTTATTTCAAGTGCTGAAGAATATTATTTTGTGCTACCCGATTTCTCCGGCAATGCAAAAGGATATAATACTGATGATAAAGCTGCAAGTAATTTAAAGGGCTTCGATAACCACAAAAACCTTGCAGGGTACAAACATTTTTATATACCGCATGAAAGCTATGTTGTCATTATGACTAAAGACAAGGAGCTACCATTTGAGAAAGTAACTATTGGTGAGTTTTTTACAGAAGCTGAAAAACAATTTCCGGTTTGGCAAAAAATAGTATCTGTGCCAACAGAAAAATTTGCAGTTGCTCAAAAGAATCTAGCCAGGTTAAAAGAAAAATATAAAAACAAATGGAATGACATTGCTGAATTACGA
>JANLQE010000142.1:0-17543 GCA_031367625.1 Bacteroidota bacterium | reverse complement strand
AGCGGGATATTTATTAAAAAGTACTGATCCTGCAGAAATAAAAAGAGCGGTGATGGATGTAATGAGAAACGGGTTTTACCTGAACCCATTTGTAAATAAAGTATTAATTAGGAAAAATTACAGCAAGCAAAAATTTAACCCCTCACTTACCAGCGAAGTAGTGCTTAGCGATAGGGAAAAAGAAGCCCTTACATTAGTTTGCATGGAATTTACGGCTGCCGAAATTGCGCAAAAAATGAGTATCAGCGCCCGTACAGTGGAAGCTATAAAAGACAGGCTGATGGAACGCTTTGGCGTTAAAAATTCTGTGGGCCTTGTTTTTTATGCCATGAAAAATCAGTTGCTGGATTAACCTCACCCCCGCCCCCTCTCCCAATGGTAGAGGGGTGTTGCGAAGAATTAAGCGAAGCTAACGTGCCCAAAAGAACTTAACCGTTGTTTCAATTTATTTTTGAATTATAGTTTATCATAGAAATGGAAGATTTAATGCCAGGTTTTATTCTGTAGTGCTAAGTTTAAAATAATCCAAATAACTGAGCATCTATCTTGGTAATTATCTGGCCTAAGTGTTCTTCGTTTTCAGCAAATTTATTGGTGTCTGCATCAATAATTAATAAAGGTCCTTCTTTGTAGGTTTCTATCCAGGAATTATAAAAATCATTCAGTTTTTTTAAATAATCTAACCGGATATTTTCTTCATATTCACGGCCACGTTTTTGTATTTGTGCTACCAGTGTAGGAACAGAAGCCCTGAGATAAATTAACAGATCTGGCGGCTGCACCATTGATTTTAATGTTTCAAAAAAGCTGTAATAATTTTCAAAATCACGCTTGCCCATAAGGCCCATGTCGTGCAGGTTTGGAGCAAATATATTGGCGTCTTCGTAAATGGTTCTGTCCTGTATAACGGTTTCGGTACCACGATGAATTTCAAGTAACTGGTTCAGCCTGCTGTTTAAAAAATAAATCTGCAGGTTAAAGCTCCACCTGGGCATATCTTCGTAAAAATCATTCAGGTACGGATTGTGATCTACATCTTCAAACTGAGGAATCCATTTATAATGTTTGCTTAACATTTCGGTAAGCGTGGTTTTGCCGGCTCCTATGTTTCCTGCAACAGCTATATGTTTAGGTTTTTTTGTTTTCGCCATAATCTGGTTTGTGAATTTGCGATGACCGCATGTTGAAATTTAAGCGGAACATCTAAAGTAAAGAAAATCTAACAGCTCTCCTCTAAAATCAAAAATAATTTAAGCCCATTGCTTTACGAACAATCTCCATAGTGGCAGCAGCGCTTAGCCGGGCTTTTGCAGCGCCTGTTTCCATCACTTCTTTTAAATATTTTTCATTGCTCATTATATCAGTAGCTTTTTGCCTTATGGGAGTAATAAAATGTATCATATCGGCTGCAAGTTGTTTTTTTAAATCGCCATATCTAATGGTACAGTTATTAAAATCATCTTCATATTTTTTTATCACTTCATCATTACTTACAAGTTTCATCAGCAAAAAAATATTTTTAATATAATCCGGTTTTTCAGCATTATTTTCTTCAGGGCCGTCATCTGTTTTTGCTTTCATAATTTTTTTGCGGATAGTTTCATCATCATCTGCCAGGTATAAGGTGGCCATTTTATTTTCGCTCTTACTCATTTTTCCTCCGCCATCCAGGCCGGGTACTTTCATAAGTATTTCTCCAAAATTAAAGGCAACCGGCTCGGGAAATACCTCTTGATACCTGTGATTAAAACGCTGGGCATAATTGCGGGCCATTTCCAGGTGTTGTTCCTGATCTTTACCTACCGGTACATATCTGGCCCTGTGAAGTAAGATATCTGTTGCCATTAATACCGGGTAAGTGAGCAGCCCGGCATTTACATTTTCCGGATGCAGCCTTACTTTATCTTTAAAGGTTGCCGTTTTTTCCAACTCTCCTTTATAGGCCAGCATATTCAGGTACAGGTATAATTCTGCCGTTTCCGGTACATGGCTCTGGCAATAGAGCGCAGCTTTTTCCGGGTTTAACCCGCAGGCAATATTTTCTGCCAAAACCCTGTGAACGTTAGATTTTAATTCTTTTGTATCAGGATGTGTAGTTAATGAATGCAGATCTGCCACCATAAAATAACATTCATACTCATCCTGCATTTTTACATAATTGCGAATGGCACCAAAGTAATTGCCCAAATGTAAAAAGCCCGTGGGCCTGATACCACTCATTACTATTTGTTTGCGGGTATTTTTTTTTGCCACAATGCCGGCGGTGCTATCCTTCATCTTAAAACTTGTTATGGCGGCGAAGATAACAAAACTCAACAGCTATCTTTTATTGGGGCTATCAATTTTTATAAACCGCTTATATAAAAAATGCAAAAAGCTGTGCTGCTAAACCGTTATTTTTGTTTGATGGAAGTTAATGATACTTTAATAGATAAGCTGGCCAATCTTGCAAAACTGGATTTTGACCCTGCTGAAAAGCAACAGATAAAAAACGATTTGCAGAAAATGATCAGGTTTATTGATAAACTTGAAGAAGTGAATACCCTTAATATAGCACCGTTGCTGCACATTGGGGATAACGTAAATGTTTTGAGGGAAGATGTGGTGCAGGGCAACCTCAGCAAAGAGGAGGCTTTAAAAAATGCCCCGGTACAGGATGGTTCTTTTTTTAAAGTGCCTAAAGTAATAAAGAAATAAAATAATCTCCGGGAGTAAATTATTAAAAGTATGGCATCGTCTATTCTTCAGTTAGAAAATATATGTAAAAGTTATTACCTGGGCAGGCAGGAACTTCCTGTATTAAATGGCATAACCCTTGATATTTTTAAAAATGAGTATGTGGCTTTAATGGGCCCAAGCGGAAGTGGAAAATCTACTTTGATGAATATTTTAGGTTGCCTTGATTCTCCCACCGGTGGAAGATATATTTTAAACGGCAAAGATGTAAGTAGTATGCCCGATGATGAACTGGCAGAAGTTCGTAATAAAGAAATAGGTTTTGTATTTCAGCAATTTAATTTGCTGCCACGCCTTACCGCTGCAGAAAATGTTGCGTTGCCGCTTATCTATAGTGGCGTTTCTAAAAAAGAACGGATAGAAAGAGCGGCGGCGGTTTTATATAAGGTAAAATTAGATGACCGTATGCACCATAAGCCTAATGAACTCAGTGGCGGCCAGTGTCAGCGTGTGGCTATTGCAAGAGCATTAATTAATAACCCGGCAATTATTTTAGCCGATGAACCTACAGGAAATCTTGATTCTAAAACCTCATACGAAATAATGGATATTCTGGGTAAAATTCATGATGAAGGAAATACGGTGATATTGGTTACGCATGAAGAAGATATTTCTCATTTTGCTCACAGATTAATACGGCTTAAAGATGGTTTGGTAGAGTCTGATAGAGTAAACAGAGAACCAGCAATATTATCATTAACTGTATAAACTTCTAAACCCCTAAACCTCTAAACTGATAAACCTCTAAACCAATTACAGATGTGCAGCAGGCATTACTAATTACTAAACGGATAACAGGTATTCAATAAATATTTTACTAAATAATATGGCTCTTAAAATTTATACAAAAACCGGGGATCTTGGCAAAACAAGCCTGATTGGTGGCACCAAAGTATTAAAAAGCCATTTACGTATTGAAAGTTATGGCACGGTGGATGAATTAAATTCTTATGTCGGCCTGGTTAATGATCATTTGTTGGATAAGCATAGCAAAATTATTTTAAAAGAAATTCAGGACAGATTGTTTACTATTGGTTCTTCTCTTGCATGTGATCCGGTAAAAGAACCATTGATGAAAATACCAGATTTAAAAGAAGCAGACATTCTTTTACTGGAAGATGAAATAGATAAAATGAATGAAACATTACCGGAGATGAAATCTTTTATTTTACCCGGAGGGAACATTGCAGTTTCTACTGTTCATGTGGCTAGATGCATTTGCAGAAGAGCAGAAAGAATATGCGTACACCTGCAGCAGGAAGATATTTTTGTAGATCCGTTAGTAATAAAATACCTGAACCGCTTAAGCGATTATTTATTTATACTGGCAAGATATACAGGGCATTTACTGGGCGTAGAAGAAATTCCCTGGAAACCAAGAATTGCTAAGTAATGGTTTACTTTTTTTAAAAAACATATCATTTATCAGGTAAGGGAATCTGGTTTAAAAGCACCCTGTGGCTGTACAGGATTTTTCTCATTATATCCTTTTTTTACCTCATCTTTTTTCAATGTTTGTTTTTTGAGATCTTTAATGGTTTCCAGAGAAGCGCCTTTATTAGGTTTGATTTTAGTTTTCGGCATATAAAATGTTTTTAAATAATACATAAATATAATGCCATAAAAACTTAGCAATAGCCGTTAATAAAAATTGATGTTACTGTAAAAAATTTGAAGGATGATAATGAAATATAAAGAAGCTGCCTTTTTTAATTATGACAGCTTCTTTTTAAAGTCAGGCAAAATTAGTTTTTAATAATTTTTTGGTTGTCGATAATAACACCGTTCATGGTTAACCGGGCAACATAAAAACCTGTATTCAGTTTGCTGAGCCCATCAACCTGCACATTGTTGTAACCCTTACTTATTGTAGTTTGTTTGGATAATACTGTTTGCCCGGTAGCATTAATAATACTTATTTGAGCTAAACCTTTTTCAGAAGCATTAAAACGAACATACAGGTTTTCTGCAAATGGATTTGGAGAAACCTGCATTATAACACCTGCTTTAGCCTGTAATCTTACAGCTAAAACTTTGCTGTAGGTAACTCTGCCATCAATATCAAACTGTTTTAAACGGTAGTAAACAATTGATCTACCCTGTAACTCTGTTGACTTATCTATAAGTTGGTAGCTTTTATCAGTTCCATTAATATTAGTGCCATCTAATACTAATCCTATGGTATGAAATGAATTTATTTCAAAAGATCTTTCCACTTCAAAATGGCTGTGATTTACTTCCTGTGCGGTTACCCATTTAAGATCAACAGATTTATTATCAACCACTACTGCATTAAAAGATAAATAGGTTACTGGTAAAAGGCCAGCAGGTACAGGCATAGTTATTTGCTTAAAATATCCACAAGCGAATCTGTCCTGTACTGTAAAAATAGCGTCTGTAATATTACCAATCCTCACTTCACTTATTTTATACTTGTTTGTGTACTTGTAATTTATATTTGTAACGTATGATGCAGTATCAATTCCGGCAAAATTTTGAATAGTGCCTGAAGCCTGTAAAAGACCACCCGCTAATGGAGTTAATGTAAGATTAGTTATGTTTGATACGGAATAACTATCGTAATCATTTGCTGCAACAAATTCCCTGACGTGTTGATTATCTCCGTCAACATCAATAAAAGATAACTGTGCACAATTATATGTATGATTTTGCCCATCAGCAGAATCTTTAAACTCAATCATAAAGCTTATGTATGATTCACCGGCGCCCTGCACAACAGGAGTTTTTACCACCGGCTGCCATGCTGCCCTATAACCCATAATAGTATCATCAATATTTGTTAGTGATGCACCACCCTGAATATCTGTAATAGTAATGAAAGCATTAACACCTGGAGTTACAGATGGAAATTTGTATTGTGCATTTATTGCCCCGGCTGTACCTGAAATTAATACAGGGTTATCATACGTCATTGCAGGCGCAATACATTGTGCATTAACAGTATAAAATTTTGTGAAGAGAATTGTAATAGTAAGCATTACTTTACAAACGAATGTAGAATTACGTTTCATTTTCTTTGTGGTTTGAGGTTTATTAATTTTGGCTTTTCTGCAGAGAATCAATTTTGGGTTTCAGGCAAAACTGACTAAGCATTTAAGGAGAAATTGGAGTTAGTTTTTAAAATTTAGAATAACCGAGGTAATCTGCCATTTCTAATTTCAACACAAACATATAGTCTCTTTTTGAAACCTCCAAACATTTGCACCGTAAATTTACTATATTTCGAGTTTTTTTACTCAAATAGTGGTTGTAGTAAAAATTCTATTGTCCTTTAAGTATAAGTCTTTAGATAATATCTAATGATTTTAACTATTAATTAAAAAAATAGTGCTTAAATTTAAATTTTATATACTAAACGAATGAAAAACAGCATTTTACACTAAAATTATAAATAATTTTTATAAAAATATGACAGCAAAACAGCACTTTAAAATGGCGAAATCCCAACTTAGGGTATTTAAACATTGAACTATTTTTATCAATCTATGCAGTCTTTAAAATGAACAGGCAACACAAGTTTGCTATGCGATGAAAGATGGGATAGTATTATTTTAAGTACTGAAATAAATAAAGGATATTTCTTTTGGGATGCTTCCTGTGGTGGAAAACATTGCTGCTGGTAATAGTGTTATCAGGTTATTGAAGTGCTCTCTCGCATTTAGGGTTGTAACCGTGTTATAAAAAAAAGTCCTGATTTGGCCGGGTCTGCGTCTATATAAAATGTTGATGCCCCTTTAAGAATAAAGAAAAATTATTGGGCATTTTTATGAAAATGTAAATTTTCCTTTGCCCACCGGGCATATTTTCCTGTTTAACCGAAAGTCCGTCTGTGTCGCCTAAAACCCAACTCTCGCAATTATAGCCCCACTGGTAATGCCCGGCTTTTTGTTTGTCAATTATTGTGTTCATTAATAATTTTTGTATTGGCACTTAACCCAAAAATTTATTTATACTCATACTCTACGCTCCCTAAAAGATTTCTTTCTTTGGCATAACATTTTTCTTTTGTGCGCAGGCCATTTTCGTAAGTGTATTTCCAGATAAAATAATAATTGCCTCCTTCTTCGGTGCTGGTCATTTGGGTAAGCTGGCCATTGCCATTGTATTCAAATAAATAATCGGGCAGCAGTTTTGTTTTAAAATCGTTTGCCTGTACAATATCAGCCAGGCGTTTTTTAGCATCGTAATAATAATAATATTTGCTGCCGCTTTTACTATTTTTCTCTATGCCAACATTATTATTTTCATCATTTGCAAAAAAGATAACCGTACTGTCTGTCCTGTTTTTTACCAGTATCATTTTTAGCGGCTGGTTCTGTTCATTGTAAGTATAAATATGTTCTTCCAGAATTTCATTTATAAAATCATCATCGTTGGAGCGTACAGTTGATTTGATAGATTGAATACGGTTTCTGCTGTCGTACAAATAAATATTAGTCTTTACAGCACTGTTAGAGCTATCATTGGTGCTTATCAATTTTCCATCAGTATTAAAAACAGAAGTAAACTCAGATGGGCCGGATACATCTGAACGGGTAAATAACGTTACGCTCTTATAATTTTTACTTATTTTTTTCTGGCAAAAAAACCCTTCGCTTGGGCTGCCATCTGATTCAAAACTTTTTATAATAACCGTTTTTACTTTATTTTCTTTATATAAAGCCATATCAGCCAGCAATTGCTGGTTGCTTAAAATATCTTTGTAATAATACTGTGCAAATGCGCCTGCTGTAAAGCTAAACAGGGCAATAAAAAACAGCAATAATTTTTTCATAGTAATATGTTGTATGTATGCAGCGAAGTTAACAACCTGCCTCATCTTATCTGTGTTCATACAACTAAACTTTATTATTTTTAACAAAATTATCTGCATTGAGCCATTTAAAGGAACGTACAGAAAAAAATTGCCTTAATTGTAATGCCGAAGTAACAGGCAAATTCTGCAGCGTATGTGGTCAGGAAAATATTGAACCCGCCGAATCTGCCTGGCACCTGATAACTCATTTCTTTAATGATATTACACACTTTGATGGAAAATTTTTCAGCAGTTTAAAATACCTCATCTTTAAACCCGGGTTTTTATCCTCTGAATATAAAATAGGCCGCAGGGCCAGTTATTTAAACCCTGTGCGCATGTATGTGTTTACTTCAGCTATTTTCTTTTTAATATTTTTTTCACTCTATCATATTGATGAAAAAACACTGAATGTTAATACAAAGTTTAATGCAGATAAATTAGCAGTGATGGATAGCGTAAGCTTTGCAGAATTCACTGCAGACCTTAACAAAGGGAAACCCATGTCACGGAAGGAGTTTACTGTTTTCATGGACACCGCCAAACAGAAAAAAGGTCTTCATTTTACCGGCAGGCAATACAAGTCAAAAAAAGAATATGATTCCCTGTTGGAAAATGGGGTAAAAAAACATAACTGGCTGGAAAGAACATTGATCTACCGGGAAATTCAGCTAAACGAAAAATATAATAATGATACAAAGCAGATACTGGCCGCACTGTTAAATCTGTTGATGCATAACATTCCACAGATGTTATTTATTTCACT
This sequence comes from Bacteroidota bacterium, assembly GCA_031367625.1. Classification (GTDB taxonomy): domain Bacteria; phylum Bacteroidota; class Bacteroidia; order Chitinophagales; family Chitinophagaceae; genus Ferruginibacter. The sequence goes on along the minus strand of JANLQE010000142.1, from coordinate 9,225 downwards.
GCCACTGTTTGCATTATTTTTAAAGCTTATATACATCCGTAATAAATTTTTTTATTATGCCAGTCATTCCATCTTTAGTATTCACTTATACATTTTAATATTTATCGTTTTACTCGGTATTATTTTTTTAAATAAGCTTTCAGATTCTTATCATTGGAAAGGATTTACTTTTATGTCTGGCCTGTTATATTTTTTTATTTTTTTTTATGAATATAAGGCTATGCGGAATTTTTACGGTCAGCGACGTGCCAAAACAATAATAAAATTTTTGTTATTAAATAGCTGGCTCATTTTTATTTTAGTGCTGTTGTTAATAATTTTTTTATTTTTCTCCTTTTTAAAAGTGTAATAATATGCAACCTGATGCCACCGAATTTTTGCGCCTTATAAAAATAATGGATGAACTGAGGGAAAAATGCCCCTGGGATAAAAAGCAAACCATTGAAACCCTGCGCCAGCTTACCATTGAAGAAACTTATGAACTGGCAGATGCCATTACCGAAAACAACTGGAAGGAAATAAAAGAAGAGTTGGGTGATTTACTGCTGCATATTATTTTTTATGCAAAAATAGGTGCTGAAAAAAATGAATTTACTTTGCAGGAAGTTATTAATGGTATTTGTGAAAAATTAATAATACGCCATCCGCATATTTATGGGGATGTAAGAGTAAAGGATGAAGAAGAAGTGAAACAAAATTGGGAAAAAATAAAACTGAGGGAAGGAAAGAAATCTGTGTTGGGTGGCGTACCAAAATCATTGCCATCAATGGTAAAAGCTATGCGGCTGCAGGAAAAATCAAAGCAGGTTGGTTTTGAATGGGACAATACATCACAGGTATGGGACAAAGTTCAGGAAGAACTGCAGGAGCTTGAAGAAGCCGTGGCTTCTGGCGATAAATATAAAATGGAAGATGAATTGGGAGACGTTTTCTTTTCGCTGGTAAACTTTGCAAGGTTTTTGCAGGTAGATGCCGAAAATGCACTGGAACGCACCAATAAAAAATTTATACAAAGGTTTACCGGTATGGAAGAAGCCGCAGCAAAAGAAAATAAATTTTTACACGATATGTCTTTGCAGGAAATGGATGCATTATGGAATAAAATTAAAAAGCAACATATTTAAAACCCGGTTTAATTAAATAAGCTATTGCAAATTAAATTCACTTTTCCACGCTTTCTAAAAGATAATATTTACCTGCTTGTAGTGGCAGCGTGGCTTATTACTATTTCGTTTATTATTGATAACTACTGGTCGGCAAATTCCAACACAAAAACAGTGCAGGATAACGTTACTGTGTATGTGCAGAAGGCGGAAAAGGATTTTAAAAATACCCTTCAGGATAAATCATTTATGCCGCTGTTACTGAGTGGCCGGTTTGAAGAAAGCTTTTTAAAAGAGCTTACGGCTAAAAAATATTTTTTATTTTTTTATAAAACGGACAGCCTTCAAAAGCCGGTGCTTCAATATTGGAATACACAAACTATTTTACCCGATACAGCCATCGTAGCATCAGCCGAAGCTATCGGTTTTGCAAAACTATCCAACGGCTATTATGTATGGAACAAAAAAGACAGCGGCGGTATATTATCAATAGCATTGATACCCATAAAATGGAATTATATAGTTACCAATGATTACCTGAAAAATGAATTTTTACCCAACCCGGAAATTTCCTCCAGATATGAGATTGCCCCCGGCACAGCAAAGGAAGGAAATGTAAAATCGGTAGATGGTAAAATCCTTTTTCACATAGATGAAAAAGTTGCCACAGTTGATTTTAAAAACAATATTTTTTCTGTATGGTTAAGGATTATTGCAGCCATACTGGTTTTGCTTTTTATACATTTTTACGCATTTTATTTAGCAGTAACAAAAAAAATTTACAGGTCATTACTTTTCCTGGTCCTCACTTTGGTGTCTTTAAGGGTTATCAGTTATTTTTTTCCAATGCCGCTCAATTTTCGCCAGTTCGAATTATTTGATCCTGCAGTATATGGTTCTGATATTGTCTTAAGAACTCTTGGCGACTTATTGATAAATGCCATACTTTTTTTATGGATAATAACATTTGTGCGCTATCATCTGGATATTAAAAAAATTCAACTGCAGGTTAAAACTAATTTTGCAAAATGGGTTTTGCTTATTGCCGGTTGTTTTGTAATAATAACTGCAACATTTATTGGCAGCCATATTATACGCTCCCTCATTGCCGACTCACAAATTTCATTTGATGTAATAAATTTCTTTTCATTGAATATTTACAGTGTTATTGGTTTTTTGGTGTTGTGTTGTATGGCTATTGGTTATTATTTTTTATGCCAGGTAATTTTATTTTTATTAAAACCACTTTTCCCCAAGCCTTTTTTTGCACTTTTTTTAGTGATATGTATTATGGCTTTATTGCTGTTAAGTATCAGAATAATAGATGTTGTAGATGGTTTCGAATTTTATGTGCTTATTTGGCTATTGATCTTTTTATTCTTAATGAATGCCGATAATTTAAACCTTCTGGCATCCCGTTTTATTACTTCTAAAATGGTTTTCTGGCTTTTCTTTTTTTCTATTTCTATCTCCGCTGTAATAATTGTAGAGAATAACCGGAAAGAAATACGGAACAGAAAACATTATGCTGAAATACTGGCTACCAAATCTGATGCTGCCAATGAAACATTATTAAATACAATGCTTACTGACTTCAGGGCCGATTATCTTGCCGATAATTTTTACAGATTAAGACAGCAGCGCAGCAATCATCTTTTTAAAGATAGCCTTGTAAATAATAATTTTTCCGGCTACACTGATAAATACGATACCAGAATTTTATCGTTTGATGAAAAGGAACAGCCACTTCACAATATTGATGCCCCCGGTTATAACCAACTGAATACCATTTTAAATACACAGGCAAAATCTACGGGTATCCCCGGTCTTTTTTATTATGATGAAGCGTTTGACAGGTTTAGTTATATCACTAAAAAAACAATTATTGATACTTCACGCCGGCTTATCGGTTACATTTTTATTTTAGTAAGCCCAAAAAATGTAAGAAACGAAACACTGTACCCGGAGCTTTTCAGCAAAGGGCATAATAATGCTATTGAAAATTCATCTATGTATGCCTTTGCCATTTACAGCAATGGCAAACTCATCAGCAGCCACAATGATTATCCTTTTGCTACTAAATTTCCCGATCGGTACTTTGCACAACAGCCATACCTGCTGGTAAACAAAAACAATCATACCGAAATGTGGTATAATGCAGGGGGTAATAAATATACCGTTATTGTAAAAGAAAACAGCCTTTCGATAGAATCTATCACGTTATTTTCTTATTTATTTTGTGGATTTTTACTGCTTACCGCTCTTTTTTGGATAGCCAGTGTACTGTTGCGCTCTCGCCTCAACGTTAAAAAAATGAGGGCTTATCTTCAGTTGACCATAAGAAACCAGGTGCATGGTACTATTATATTTTTTAGTACTGTTTCTTTTTTGGTAATTGGGGTTGCTACCATTTTATTTTTCATCAGCCGGTACGAAAATAATAACCGGGAAAAATTAAGCAGCACCATCCGCATTATGGAAAAAGAATTGAAAAGCAGTGTAAATAAAGGCTGGCTTGTAGATGATACACTGCAGATGAAAGAACACGGCAATCAAAAAGAAATAGAGCAGACTATTAATAAAATTTCTGAAATACATGGTGTAGATGTTAATTTATATAATCTTAACGGCGATTTAAAAGTTTCTTCTTTGCCACTGCCTTACATAAAAGGGATTGTAAGCACCAAAATGGAGCCACTGGCTTTTTATCATTTAAGTAAGGAAAAGGAAGTGCAGTATTTTCAAAAAGAGCATATCGGTAAATTGGTTTTTTTAAGCAATTATGTACCGGTAATAGATGCAGCCGGTAATGAATATGCTTATCTTAACATCCCATACTTTACTTCGCAGAGCAGATTAAAAGATGAGATTTCTAATTTTCTTGTTACCATTATTAACCTGAATGCATTCATCTTTTTAATTGCAGGAATCGTGGCATTGTTTATTGCCAACCGCATTACCAGTTCTTTTTCTTTGATAAGCGAAAAAATGAAAAAGATAAACCTGGGTAAAAGAAATGAAGCGATTGAATGGCACCGGAATGATGAGATTGGCGGGCTGGTAGATGAGTATAATAAAATGGTAAATAAGTTAGATGAAAGTGCAGCAGCGCTGGCAAAAACAGAAAGGGAAGGAGCCTGGCGTGAGATGGCGAGGCAGGTGGCTCATGAAATAAAAAATCCGCTTACACCCATGAAACTGAGTATGCAGTTTTTGCAAAAATCAATTGAGAACAATGCCCCAAATGTAAAAGAACTTTCTGCAAGGGTGGCCAATACGCTGGTAGAACAGATAGATCATCTGAGTACTATTGCCAGCGAATTCAGCGAGTTTGCCAATATCGAAAAGGCAAATAAGGAACGCATAGATCTAAACGAATCTTTAAAATCAATAAAACAATTGTACGAAGGCAACGAAAAAATTAAATTGACCTGGCGGTTAATGACACAACCCATTTTTATAAATGCAGATAAAACACATATCAACCGGTTATTTACCAACCTTATTCAAAATGGGCTGCAGGCGGCGGCCGAAGATGTATTGCCGCAGATTTACATAAGCGAAGAAATGATTAATAATACCATACTGATAAAATTAAAAGATAACGGTACGGGTATAGACGAAGATATACAGTCAAAAATATTTACCCCAAATTTTACTACAAAAACTTCGGGTACCGGCCTGGGGCTAGCCATGTGTAAGCGTATTGTAGAGCAAACAAACGGCACCATTCATTTTGAAACTTCGCCGGAAGGCACCACTTTTTTTATAAATTTTCCACTGGCAAATAATTAAATATTTTTAGCTGCTTTTCTTTGGGTAATATATTTTTCAAAATCCTGCAGGCTAAAGCTGCTTAAATTTTTCTCTTTTGGCAACAATGCTTTTTGTGCCACCAGTATCCCGTATTTAATATCATCAAGGCCATCAATAAAGTGTGAGTCTGGATCTATAGATATTAAAACATTTTTTTGAAGGGCATATTCAATATTACGCCAATCTATATCTAAACGGCTGGGGTGTGCATTTAATTCTATTACCACATTATTTGCGGCACATGCATCAATAATCATTTTATGATCCACAGGGTAGCCCGGCCTGCTGAGTAACAGCCTGCCCGTCATGTGGCCCAATATAGTAGTGTATGGGTTTTCAATTGCTTTCATCAAACGCATCATTGCTTTTTCCTGTGTCATTTTAAGGTTGCTGTGTACCGATGCAATTACCAGGTCAAAAGTAGAAAGTACAGCATTACTGTAATCCAGGTTGCCATCGTTTAAAATATCGCTTTCAATACTTTTAAAAATTTTGAAGGGGAAAAGTTGGTCATTCAGTTCATCTACATAATGCTGCTGAGCTTTTATTTTCTCTTCATTAAGCCCCTGTGCATAAAAAGCAGATTTACTATGGTCGCTTATTACAAGGTATTCCATGCCTCTCTCCATAGCAGCTTTGGCCATTTCTTCAATAGTGTTGCTGCCATCACTCCAGTTACTGTGGCAATGGATAATTCCTTTTATGTCGCCCTCTTTTATATAATCCGGTAAAGAACCTTTTTTAGCTATGGAGATTATACCGGCATTTTCTCTAAGCTGAGGGGGTATAAACGCTAACCCGGCGGCAGAAAATAATTCATTTTCATCAGCATGATTATTTAAATCCACTCCGGTATTGATAAGTTCTTTAATGAATGCTTCAGACGAAGATGTTTCAATCAATTTCTTAACGGTATTTTCTTTTTTACAAGGGTATAATTTTATATCTATGCCAATAGAACTGGCATAAATAATATGATCATTTGTTTTTTCTTTAAGGATAAAATCTTCTGTATTGTTTAATGTACTTTCTATACTGTTTTCATCCCCTTCAATTACAAATTCAAGCTCATCCATTGTTTCTGTCTGGCGCTTAAAATGGCCGGTAATAAAAACCATTTTTTCGCCAAATAAATTCTTTAAAAAACTTTCTGTATGCGATGCAATTTTTTCTGCATTTACATACAGGTGGCTGCCCATATTTTTTAGATAAAATTCAATTTTCTCTATTACATTGCTTTGAGTTTTTTCTCCAAAGCCCTTGTATAATTTCAGCCTGTTTTCTTTACATGCATATAGCAACTCTCCAATACTTTCTATCTCCATTTCTTTCCAGATAGTATATATTTTTTTTGGACCGATGCCTTTAATATTTAACATTTCTGCCACTCCCGGCGGGGTAATAAAAATCAGGTCATTCAGCGTTTTTAACGTTCCGGTTTGTAATAATTCGATAATTTTTTGTGCACTTGATGCACCAATCCCTTTAATGCCGGCAATATTTTGTGTTGGCATTTCACTCAATTGACCGGGAAGTTTTTCAATTGCGAATGCAACTGAGGAGTAAGATTTTGATTTAAAAGAATTTTCACCGTGTATGTCCATCAGCTTACTCAGCAGTGAAAATGAATCGGCTATTTGATAATTATCCATTATTCAAAATTAATAAAGGAAATGTATATTTTTCTGTTTAATAAAATATAAAAATGAATTGAAGCAAATTCAATAAAAAAAATGAAATGCTCAAAGGCACGCTGGCAAAAGGTTTCGGGCATAAAAAAAGTCCCGGTAAAAACCAGGACTCACTATTTTCTGCTCGGTTATCAAGCAAAGCTTACTTCTTTTTAGGAGCTGCTTTTTTTGCTGCTGCTTTTTTAGGAGCTGCTTTTTTTGCAGGAGCCGCTTTTTTTGCTGCTGCTTTTTTAGGAGCTGCTTTTTTTGCAGGAGCCGCTTTTTTTGCAGGAGCCGCTTTTTTAGGAGCCGCTTTTTTAGCAGCTGCTTTTTTCTTTGTTGCCATTTTTTAAAATTTAATTGGTTAGTAAATAATACTTAAAAATAAATACTATTTTGATATAACCAAAAAAAACATTAAAAAATTTACGCTGTGGCTTCTACTTCACTTATAGAAACAAAAGTTTTATCACCCTTTGCTTTTCTAAATTCTACCAATCCATCAGTCAGTGCAAAGATGGTAAAGTCTCTTCCGACACCAACATTTTTGCCTGGGTGATATTGTGTACCACGCTGGCGGATGATGATATTTCCGGCAAGTGCAGCCTGGCCACCAAAAATTTTTACGCCCAATCTTTTGCTTTGTGAATCACGGCCGTTTTTTACGGAACCTTCACCTTTTTTATGTGCCATTTTTTATACTTTTTTTGCTGTATGCTTTAAGATTATTAAAGCTGCTTTTTACTGTCAACTTTTACCTGTTAACTGTCAACTTTTTCATTAAGCAATTGCAGTTATTTTTAGGTGTGTGTACTGCGTACGGTGACCGTGTTTTTTACGGAACCCTTTTCTTCTTTTCATTTTAAAAGCGATTACTTTTTCGCCCTTAACAAGGCCGCTGATAATTTCTGCTTTTACAACAGCTTTTACATCTGCTCCACTCACAACATCATCTCCGTTGTGTGTGATCAAAACATCAGAAAATTCTACTGAATCTCCTGCTTCACCCGCTATATGGGGAACGTATAAGCTATCTCCTGCTTTTACCTTAAATTGCTGACCGGCGATTTTAACTATTGCTAACATAACATACCTAAATTTAGGACGGCAAAGGTAAGGGTTTATACTTTACAGAACTAAGTTTTTTTGAATTTTATGGCCGGGTATATTAAAAATTTCTCTTTACAGACTCACTTATGATGAATTTCAATTATTTGAACGCCAGCCGCCTGCAATAACCTGCATTAGCCCCGCTTTACATTACAAGTCCGGCACCAGACCCACTCACAAACCTTCACCGGGCTTTTCATTACAATCGGGCGTATAGTTTCGGCGGCAGAAATTTTATCAGCATTTACAGGCAGTTGCTATATACTTCAGCCAGGGCCTTACCTCATTTGTGATAACAAATTTGCAATTTGTATTTTCGTAACCGGTTATGAAAGTATTCAGAAAGTTTATCGGTGTCATTTTCAGCGTGTATGCATTCGCCATTTTTATTGTGTTGATGTTTGTGTTGTTTCCGTTTGTTCTCATCGCATCGTTTTTTGGCAGAATAAAGGGTGGAAATTTTATTTTTCATATCTGCAGGTTTTGGGCCGATATTTTTATGCTGCTTCTGGGCATTCACCATAAAAATATTTTTGAAGCACCAAAAGCAACCGGTCACCCCGTAGTATTTGTTTTTAACCATATTTCTTACATGGATATCCCGGTTTTAATGAAAGCTTTTCGTAAACAACCGATACGGGTATTGGCAAAAGCAGAAATGGCAAAAGTGCCTGTGTTTGGTTTTTTTTACCGTAAGGCAACAGTAATGGTACAAAGAGGAAATCTACAGGCAAGAGCAAAAAGTGTAAGGCAACTTAAATCAATTCTTAAAAAAAATATTTCTATTGTGCTGGCGCCGGAAGGAACTTTTAATATGACCCACCAGCCACTAAAAGAATTTTATGACGGTGCTTTTAAAGTGGCCATAGAAACACAAACACCCATACAGCCGGTAATATTTTTAGATGCGTACGACCGTATGAATTATGAAAGTGTTTTCTCCCTAACTCCCGGAAAATCACGGGCAGTTTTTCTGGAAGAAATAGAAGTAAACAATTTTACCTTGCAGGATACAGGTAAATTAAAAAATATCGTGTATCAAAAAATGGAAGCAGCATTAATAAAATACCATGCAAGCTGGATAAAAAATACAACGCATGAGTACTGAGCTGGAAATAAATTTTACAGAAGAAGAGCCTAACTGCTGGGCAGAAATTATTTTGCCCCTTGCACTGCCCACGATATATACTTATGCCGTTCCGGTTCACCTGATACAACAAGCACAGCCGGGCTGCCGGGCAGAAGTGGTGTTTGGAAAAAATAAAAAGTATGCTGGTATTATTAAAACAATCATTCAAACAAAACCTGCATATAAAACGAAACCAATTCTGAATGTACTTGATGATGCGCCCATGCTGTATCCACAGCAATTGCAGTTGTGGCAGTGGATGAGCGATTATTATATGTGCTCAGAAGGAGAAGTAATGGCCGCTGCCCTGCCCGCTAATTTTAAACTGAGCAGTGAAACTGTTTTAATATATAACGAAGAAATCGGCGATGATTTTTCCAATTTATCTGGTGAAGAA
>JANLQE010000348.1:0-4126 GCA_031367625.1 Bacteroidota bacterium | reverse complement strand
TGAGAAGCTTGGTAATGGATAGCCAACCGCCTGAATAATGCCAAGTTTTCCTTCATCATATAAGGCTTTCATGCCCGTCATTGCAGGGTTTAAACCTGTTTTATCTGTAAGCTTTAAAATTTTATTTTGTGGTATGGCAATATTACTTCTTGCATTAAAATAATTGGAGTAAGTATCAATTGGTATTACGGTATTTAACCCATCGTTACCACCGCTTAGCTGAACTATTACCAACACATGGTCTGTTACCGTTGCCCCGTTCAGCAATTGCATAAAAGGCGATTCGGCACCAAATGCTTTAACGGAAAACCCGTTAATAACCGCCGGTAAAATTGTTGCCGGTATGGTAGTTCTTAAAAAATCTCTTCTTTTCATTTTTTTATTTTTAGCCCCCTTTAGCTTTCCCTCCGGGGAGAAATGCGAAGCGGTTTATGCGTTAGACGGTTTCACTTTTTATAATGATTAAGCCAATTGATATTCTGCCAGTTTCATTAAATATTGAAACAGATTTACAAGCCTTGTTTTAACTATGTTGGCATTAGTTGTATCATTAGGATTGGCGATATACGCCGTCCAGGCATTGGTCCAGTAATAATCATTTATCTGGCCTGTTAATAAAATATCTTTTTTCAATTGGTCTTTTGATGATTGCTGCAAAGGCAGCCTTAATAAGTAAGTTATCGCATCACTTACCAGGGCATTTGGGTCGCTTGGGTTGGATAATGATTTTGCAAATAGTAATATGTCGATCTTAATATTTTTTCCGCCTCTTGTGTATCCATTAAGCATCATCTGATCAGTAAATTGATTACGCTTTGGAAAAGTATCAGAGTTGATCCATATTTCATGAAACTGCGGTTGCTGATAATACGGCTGCCAACCGGCAACGTTAGGAGGATCGCCTATATTTTGCTGCAGCGAAATGGAAAGACTGTTTAAACTTTGCCAACTGCTGTAATTACCAGTATAATCTGTTGCAACCGGAAACTGCACGGCAAACTCACGGCAAAGGCCAACAATAAAATCAACGGGGCTTTTTATTACACAACCCTGGTTTAACACATCAAAAAAGTGTTCGCTTTTAAACAGTACAGACAGCACCGGTTTAATATCATAATTATTAGTTCTAAAAATCTGTGCCAGTGGTGTAATTACATTAGCTTCGGTTGCTGCATCAATATCATAATAAACAAACCAGCGGTATAGTTTGCGGCAGATATGCATGGCTACATCATTGGTGGCGAATATCATATTCAGCAGGTCATTTAATTCCATATCCCCTGCTGTAGCGCCGCTTCTGCCGGTTATAATTGTATTATTATAAAAAGAAGAAAACTGTTTGCTGGTAGTATCGTGCCGTGATGCAGTAAAATAAGAAGTATTGTTAGTACCGTTTATCTGCCATCCGGTTAAAACTTTTGCTACGGCTTTTACATCAGCTTCAGCATAAGGAGGTGTGGCATTATTGGCTCCCTTACCCACGGTAAATAATTCCTGTAATTCTCTTCCATAGTTTTCATCAGGGGCTGCCGCAGTATTAAGATAGCCATTTAAATAACGCAGCATACCCGTATCTGTAGTAATTTCTTTTACAAAACTTTTAAAATTGCCCAGGGCATTTTTTCGGAGTGCAGCATTATTTTGATAACACCAGATAGCCCTGCTGATATCATTGGTTTCGGTAGCAAAATGGTTATGCCAAAACAAAGTCATTTTTTCCAGCAGGTTTCTTTCCTGGTTTACCATTTGCCCCATCCACCAATTTTTAAAGGAGAGTATTCTGCGAAAATTGGATCCGCCATCTGTAGTATTTGTATTTACCCACGTCTGGCCTGCAGCAATTGCATTATCGGGATCAAGGGGATCTGTAGAATTAGGATAATCTTTTACGGGGGGCAAAGGTTTACTTTGTGCGGTGGAAACATTCAGAAGATAATCTACTGCCTGCGTTACTCCCATTGCACCAAAAAAATCAACATCTGTTTTTTTAGCGCCAAACATGGTACGTTTTAAAAGATGAATTATTTCATTGGTGCCCCATATTCCTGTATAAGGGCTGATACCACTTAAGGTTCTGGGAGATGAAGCAACCTGTACAGAATTTGCTTTTGTTATTTTTCCTGCGGTGAGGAAATCTCTTCTATCCATATCAGGTGTATTTGGATTTGCAGTATTATTTTAAAAATATATAGACTGAATAAAGTTAAAACGTTTAACCTGGTATTAAATTTTGTTTTAGCTGATTTTTTAGCTGTACAATTTCTACTCTAATAAATAATAAAAATAATGCGTATTTGTTTGCTTAGTTATTAATTATTGGTTAATGGCGAACTGCCGGATACGTTGTTATTTGCTTTGCCATTTATAAAAAAGAAACTGCCAGCCACATTAGTTTAATTATTTTGCTGTCTCTAAAAAATCACAATGAAAAAAATCTGTATTCTTCCGCTGCTTATTCTTTGTGTACATGCGTTTGCCCAAAATGATGGGGCTTCAAAATATGCTGTAGTAATAGATACTTTATTACTGCAAAAACATTTAACCATTATTGCCAGCGATGAAATGGAAGGCAGGGAAACCGGAACAGAGGGCCAGCGCAAAGCCGCAGCTTATATTGAAGGCCAGTTTGCAGGGTTAGGTTTGCTGCATCCTGCATCTTTAAAAAGTTACCAGCAATTATACCCGCTTTACCAGGACAGCCTGCTTGAAAAGGAATTAAAAATAAATGTAGTGGCTGCAGAATATGGCAAAGATTTTATTACCCCATTAAATGGAAATGAGAACGGTTCTTTTAAAAGCAACAAAATTGTATTTGTTGGTTATGGTATAGATGATGCTGTTTATAATGATTATGCAAACCTGAATGTAAAAGGAAAGACTGTAATTTTCTTTTTAGGCGAGCCAAAAAAGGAGGGCAAATATTTTATTAACCCGACCGGGCGCTCATCAGACTGGACCTTCCCCGGCATAAATAAAAAGCTAGCTGCAGCAGCTGCAAGAGGTGCTGTTAGCGCACTTATTATTAACCCGGCGCAGGAAATTTTTAATCAGCGCAGCATAGATAATGCAAAGAAGACAACTGTTTATTATCCCAAAAAAGAGGACGGCACAAAAAAACTAAATTATGCGCTGCTGTCGTTTGCATTTGCAAAAAAAATACCCGGTGATAATTTCGATAGCCTGGCAACACAAATAAAAACCAACCGGCTTTTAGTATTGCACCCAACAGATAATAAAACAGCGGTTTCTTTCAGCATAAAAAAATACAGGAACGTAATTAATGCCAGTAATGTATTGGGCATAATAGAAGGAACCGATAAAAAAGACGAATATGTTTTCTTAACCGGGCATTACGATCACCTGGGAAAACACGATGGCAAAATATATTATGGGGCCGATGATGATGGCAGTGGCACCGTGGGCGTAATAGCTATGGCTACAGCATTTGCCAAAGCCAAAGCCGAAGGAAAAGGCCCACGCAGAACAATCGTATTTATGACTGTAAGTGGCGAGGAAAAAGGACTTTGGGGCAGCGAATATTACAGCGACAACCCTGTTTACCCAATCAATAAAACATCTGTAGATCTTAATACTGATATGGTGGGTAGAATAGACACCGAACGAAAAACAGGCGACACTTTAAATTATGTTTACGTTGTTGGCCACAACAAACTGAGCAGCGATCTGCCGGGTATTAATGAAGGCGCTAATAATAAATATACGGGGCTGACACTTGATTATAAATTTGATGACTCCACGGATGTAAACAGGATTTATTTCCGGAGCGATCATTATAATTTTGCCCGCAAAGGCATTCCTGTTTTATTCTTTTATGATGGAATGCTGAAAGCAGATTATCACCGCCCAACAGACACCGTAGATAAAATAAGCTGGGCACTTTATGCAAAAAGGGTACAAATGATTTTTTACACCGCCTGGGAAATTGCCAACCGGGATGAGATGCTGAAAAGAGATATTCCTTTGCCGGCAACAGCGAGATAGGTTGAAAAATAAATTTTTAAAAGCCCTTCAACCTGTTGTGTTGATGGGCTTTTTTATTTAATGGCTTTAATAAACATACCTGTTGTAAATTGCTTTTTAAATTATTAAAGTGAATATTAAAAAA
>JANLQE010000369.1:0-7452 GCA_031367625.1 Bacteroidota bacterium | reverse complement strand
AAAAACTTTTCAGGTGATAAGGGCGCAGTAAATTTTTAGCTGCCAACAGCGGAATAAGAAACAAATATTGCCGGAAATAACAAGGAGTTTATTTTTTAATTTAAACCAACGGTATTTGCTTACCGCACACAGGTTTACATAAGCCCGCAAAGGCTTAACCTTGATAAGAGCCTGCAACCCTAAATTTTATAAGTGTAAAATAAAATTAAGACTGAAATAAGATATTCCCGTTTCCCCTACCTGGCAGCCGGAAATAATTTACTTAAATATAAAAGGCAATACATAAAATGATTAAATTATGCATTGCCCTTTATTTCAACTTAAAATTCACTAAAAAAAATTATTTTTTTCCATGAATTTCGGTGTGCCGCTTACTAGCGCTTTTAGATGATTCATTTGCATGTGCAGCATGTCCATCTGCTGTTTGAGAATGGTGAGCTCCTTTTTCGTGGTCGCCCATTTCGTGGTGCTTTGCAGCCTCCATGTGATGTTTGGAAGCATTTTCGTGATGTGTTGCGGCATCTTTATGATGCTTTGCTAACTCTTTTGGCATGACAATAAGATTTAAGTAATTAAAAATTTATAGCTTAAAAAAAATCAATAGTTATGCCATGCCATAATATTATTTACCGGATAGTGCTGCTTAACATCTTAATCACAATTGAGTATTATTTTCAATGAAGTTTAATGGTTCGGCCTTTGTTTTAAATAAGGCAGGCAGAAATTATAGTAACTATTTTTAACTGTACTGTATAACATTTTACACAGTGTAGAAATTGGTACATACTTTAAAATAATTTTTGTTTAAGAGTGCTAAAAAAAAAGGGTGTATTCATAAACAAAAGGGTAGTTGTTTACTCCCGGTACTTTATTAAGGTATCTGCCAGCGGGCTTTTGTTGCTGATGATGAATTACCAATACTAAAGCTGTAATCAATTGTTTGATTGGCTTTTTAAATGCTGTGTATTTGTTATGTGATGCAGGGTAAATATTGTTTAATTATGCCCGGTGCCATTGCAACTGCGGCAGGTTTCATAAACCATCCTGATGGTTTTAATATCCTTGCCATTAGAGGTAAACTGGGTCTGCGTTTCATTATGGCCAATTCTGCCCGTACCGTGGCAGGCAGAACAGGTAGATTTGTAGGTAATTTTTGTTTGGTTGCTGTTACCGGATGCAGGTTTAGCATTATTAGAAGAATTATTTTGTGGACCATACTTTCTTTCTCTTTCGGCAGCAGCTTCGGCTTGTGCGGCCTTAAACTCCGGAGAATTTAACCGGGCAGTCAACCACTTATTATATGCCGGCTGATAAATATCACGTTCCCATGCTGTTACTGTTGCAGGTTTATCATGATATTCTGGTGCAAATTTGCAAACTACAAATTTCCGGTATTCTGGTAAAGCCTTACCAATACCATCATCCAGATACCCACTAAAATTACCTTCTAAGGCTTCGTTGGTAAACTTAGAATGAAAAGTGGTTTTAGACTGCAGTGTATTGTGTGTATAATTAACCTTGAATTTTCCGAGTTCATAAGTTCCATCCAAAACATTGCCTTCGCCATCAATCAGCATTACGCCTTCTCCTAAAAAAACATTATGCTTAAACTTACCTTCCATAATGCGAATGCTTGCACGTGTGCCGGTAATACCTGCAAGAATTTTACGCCCATACCCATCCTCACAATTACCCGATACGCAACTATCGGCAGCCAATTTTAAAACATCATATTCGCCATCAAATTCAGCTCCCCAATTTTTTACAGTTATGGTGTTGCCGTTAACAGTTAAATGTTCGGATGCACGGGAAGAGTTGACTGGATTTATTGTTGCAGAATTATCCGGCTTTGCGGTTACAGTAGCGGTGGATGCTGGTGGCGCTGATAAAACATTATCGTATAAGCCTATTGAAAACGTAAACGTTTTTGCTTTTACATCTTCACGTAGCTGGCCCACTTTTGCGCCATTATAATAAAGCAGGGCAGCATTAATATTTTTGTCATCTCTTTTACCAATTTCTATTTTCCATTTATCGCCGGCATATTTTGGCATATCCATTATTGATGCTATGGCAATATCTATATCATGTGGCGTGGTATAGTAAGCCATATAATAACTCCGGCTGTTGGAATTAATGAAAGTAAGGTAATAATCCTGGGCATACATCCTGGGTGCAGCAGTGGCTTTGTAGATAACAAATGTTGCCTCCCTTGTAGTTTCCTGGCCACGCATTCCCTCAAAATTGCCGGAAGCTTTTGCTAACAGTTCAACTATTGTAGCTGCTATTTCTTTTGATTTGGCAATATCCTGGTCCGAAAATTTTTGTGCATAAATAAGGCCTGGCACAAATAGCATTATAAGGAATAAAATTTTTACGTATTTCATTTTGTTTGATTTAGCGTTTTAATTTGTTAGATATTTTATTTTTATTTTTTATTTACACCATCCACATACGCATTATCATTACCAACAATTTCGCCCTGGCTAAAATTTACAATAAACTGATGCAGTAAACCAGCTTAAGGCAACAGACGAAACTATGATTGCGGTGCGGATGTTCATAAAAAGTATGTTTAACAGGGAATAAAGATAATTTTTAGAAACTGCTCTCCTATACCCTGCAGTGGGTATTTATTGTTTTCAGCAGATTGTTTCATTTAAAATATAAACAGCAATCAGGCAGATGCCTGGTAATGCTTACGGGTGCTTATAAAATTGCGAAAAATAATTAATCCCAGCAGAAGCAGCGGGGTATTATTTAAATAAAAACAGACAAGGCAGAGTACACTGCTGCTTGTCTGTTTTAGTCGGGTGAACAAGATTCGAACTTGCGACCCCACGCCCCCCAGACGTGTGCGCTACCTGGCTGCGCTACCACCCGAATTTTATGGATGCAAATGTAATTGCAAATATTCCCATCTGAAAAAATATTATATTCACCAATATTAATTAAAGGCATTCCTTAAATTTGTAACAGCATTAATTAATGGTACGCCGCAAAGCCTTTGTATATATTTTACGGAAAAAATGGCAATATTTATCCCGGAAATACAGGTGTAAACTCAGCGGGTAAATAACATAAATATCTTTAACCTAAAACTGTTACTGCATGAATAAAAATAAACTTTTTCAGTGGTCTGTTGTGGCCGCCCTGGCTGGTTTTATTTTTGGTTTTGATACCGTGGTTATTTCCGGAGCCAACCTGCCTATTAAAGAATTGTGGCATACTTCTCCTCTTTTTCATGGTTTTTTTATTATGTCAATGGCCCTTTGGGGAACGCTGTTAGGTTCTGTTTTTGGCGGCATCCCTACTGAAAAATACGGGCGTAAAAAAGTACTGTTCTGGATAGGGGTTTTGTTTGCCATTTCTGCGTTGGGTTCGGCATTGGCACAGGATCCTTATACTTTTTCTTTTTTTCGTTTTGTGGGTGGTATAGGCATAGGTGTTTCTTCTGTAGTGGCTCCCACTTATATTTCCGAAATATCTACTGCTGCTACAAGAGGCAGACTGGTAGCCATGTATCAGTTCAATATTGTGTTTGGGATATTAATTGCTTTTCTCTCTAACTATTTTTTACAGGGCATTGGCGGTGCTGATGATTGGCGCTGGATGCTGGGCGTACTGGCTGTTCCGGCAATAATTTATCTTGTTATGGTTATGGGAGTACCCGAAAGCCCACGATGGTTAGTTACAAAAAAGAATGACCTGGTTAAAGCAAAAAATATTTTATCGCAAATCGGCATTGCTGATGCAGGTGCTGATGCAGAAATAGCTGCTATAATTAAAAGCAATCAGCATGATACATCTAAAGGAAAAGCATCAAAGTTTTTCAGCACCAAATACAAAACAATTATCTGGCTTGCATTTTTTGTGGCATTTTTTAATCAGCTTTCGGGCATCAATTTTATTCTTTATTATGCACCGGAAATTCTCTCCCGAATAGGGCTTGGCGCAAAAGATTCTTTATTAAATTCCATTGCCATTGGAGGTACTAATTTAATTTTTACTTTTGCCGGCCTTTATCTTATTGATAAACTGGGCAGAAAAAAATTATTACTCATTGGCTCCATTGGCTATATCATCAGCCTGGTAATGGTGGCATGGTGCTTTGCATCACATGCAACTCCTGTATTATTAATGAGTTTCTTATTGCTGTTTATTGCCGCACATGCTGTTGGGCAGGGTGCCGTAATATGGGTTTTTATTTCAGAAATTTTTCCCAATAAAATCAGGGCTGCCGGGCAATCATTTGGCGCCAGTGTACACTGGGTATTTGCTGCCATTATTACCTTAGTTACTCCCGTATTTCTGGATGATAAAAAAGGAATTTTTAAAGATAATCCCTGGCCCATCTTTGCGTTTTTTGCAGGCATGATGGTGCTGCAGCTTATTTGGGTGGTTACTAAAATGCCGGAAACAAAAGGCGTGACTTTAGAAGAGCTGGAAGCAAAACTTTTAAAATGAATAGCCCCTCAGCAGAGTTGTGAAGTATTATTTGAATAAAAAAATGCTTTATTGGCACATCTATTTTAATGCAGTTTTTCTGCCTGCATATTTTAGTAAGTGTGAAGCGGAAAAAGCCCCGGCAGTGTGTTTCAGGTTTATTTTAATTTTGGTTTGATGATTGCCCCGCTATTATTTGGTTTAAAATAAAACATTGCAGAAATACCAAAAAATGTTGCATTGCTGGCAGATGTTTTGCCACTGTAAAAATATTGACCAAAAAAAACATTGAAGTGGGTTTTTGGTGTAAAGGCATATTCAATACCGTAAGTAAGTTCTGTTAACAGGTTTTCTTTTGCATTAAAAACATAACCGATGCCTATTGTAAGTGTGTTGGTAAAATTGCCCTGCTGAAAAACATTCAGGCTCGGGCGTATTTCTAAATAAGCAGTAGTATCCTTAATGGTCACTTTGCTTAAAGTGGTTTTTCCAATATCAAGGCCTAAACTAAATACTTCCCACTGCCGGCCTGCCTCAATAGCTATATTCGATTTATCTGCAATACTGCCTGCGGTATTGGTAAGGCTTGGCGCTATAGAAAGGTAAGTTTGGGAAAAACATTTGCAGCTCATAAAAAGCAGCATCACAGTAAATAAACCTTTATTCATTTTATAATTTTTAAAAAATAAAGATAAGTAAGTTCCTTAAAAAAAATATAGGTGTAAAAACTAGGGCAAACCCATTAAAAACAGTTACTACAAAAAGAAGTATGTTTTCAATCCCGAAGGGCAATGTCATTCAGTTAAGGATATTTTAAATTATAAAATACCCAATTGCAGTTCCCTCTCCTTTGGAGAGGGGTTGGGGTGAGGTCTTTACAAACGCTTAACTTAATGACATTGCCCGGCGGGGTTTTCGGTATTTAAAATGCACAGGCAAAAATTAATAATCAGCTTTTATTAATCCTTGTGGCATGAGTGTTAAAATAGTTATGGTTCTTTTCAGCATCGGTGTTTCACCAACTGCAACTTTTTACTTTAAGGTTTGGGCTTGTGAAAACCCGCTGAGGCATAAAAACAAACAATTATTTTTTTATTTAACTAAAACAGTTCAACATGAAATCTACTACTAATCAGGGACTCAATTCCACATGGGAAGCCATTGTGGAACGCTGCGGAATTTTTGAACAGGCAATGGCAAACAGCGATGCTGCCGGTGTTGCCCAATGCTATACAATGGATGCAGAATTTATGCCTCCCAACCAAACGCTTATTGCAGGCCGTGCAAATATTGAAACCGCCCTTGCCGGCTATATCCAGCAGGGCTTTACACAATACAAGGTAACATCTACAACCGTTTGGGGCCATATAGATGTTGTTGGAGTGCAGGGTTCTTATACACTCAGCCAGCAGGGAGGAAAAAATATGGATACAGGAAAAACCATTCAGTTATGGAAACAGGAAGATGGTGTATGGAAAATTTTCAGGGATTGTTTTAATTCAGATTTACCTGCCACATCATAAAAAGACACATTATTTATTTACTAAAAATTTTAATCAGCGATTAATTTTTTGTTGTTGTAATGAGCTTTAAAAATAATGCGGTATCAATTAATGAAATTTCTCAGTCAGGCAAAATCAATCAAAGAAAATTATATACAACCAATCTTAAACCCCATTTAATAACGGTAAATGTTTCAACAATTATAAAAATTAAAACTTTGATTTCAATAATAAAAAAATTAACTTAGGTATCTGTTTTTTATTTTAAATACAGTTTACTTTCTCCCCAATCTCCTTACTAAAACATAGCATTTTAATTTGTAACGGTATCCCTGTACTTACGGTTCCATCGAAAATTAAATCAGCATCAACGTGTATGTTGATTTTTGTGCAGCCCTGCTGCGCTGCAAATTTGAAACGTTTTTTTAAATGAAAAAGATAGAAAAAATAACTACAATGACAGATAAAATAAACCCAATAACTGTTGGCTTCCCTCTTTATGATGGCGTAACACTTATGGATTTTGCTGGCCCGACAGATGTATTTGCTGTTACCAATGGTTTTTTTACACCTGTCTGGCTGGCAGAAGAGAAGCGGCCCATTAAAACTTCGGAGGGAACATTTGTTTATCCTAATTATTCTTTTGAAGAAGACCATCCGAATATTGATATACTGTTTGTGCCGGGGGGCCATGCAGATGGCGTAATTAATAATGCCATGTTCAACAAAAAATTTCAAACGTTTATAAAGCAGGCTGCGGCTGGCGCTGAATGGGCAGGCTCAGTTTGTGTTGGCGCATTTATACTGGCTGCTGCAGGCCTCCTAAATAATTGTACTGTTACTACTTACTGGAGCCAGCTCTCAAATTTTCGATTGCTCCGCAACTATTGTAATATTAAAATTCCCAATGGCTATCCAAGGGGTATTATTGATGAAAAGCAGAAACGTTTTACCGGCGGTGGCATTTCCTCCTCGGTTGACCTTGCTTTGATGTTGCTGGAAAAAATTAAGGGGAAATGGATGGCTGAGGCATCTCAATTATTTATTCAATATGCACCAGGCCCACCCGTACATGCAGGCGACCCATCACAGGCACCGCCATCGGTACTTAAGCAGGTAATGATAAGTCAGGCGGGTACTACCAGGCTTTATTATGATGCTGTGCAGCGCCTACTCAGCACAAAATAAATTTAGAGTTGCCCAACTGTTACTGTGGCAGATAACAGTAAGGGTTTTTAAATTATACATCAATTTTAAATTATTTTTTATGTACAATTTTATGGAGTAAAAATTATTTATCATAAAAATATTACCCTGTTTATTTTGACAACAACATGAATTGATAAATTTTTTTTTGGCTGCTTTTTTAAACCGTATCCCTGACAGCTTATTAAATTTAGTAAACAATAAAACGGGTGCATCCCAAATTGTCGCTGGCTGGTGGGGACACCAGCCAGGGCGGGCAGCCGTGGTCGGTGTCACACCGACCACAGTAAAAATTTTT
>JANLQE010000368.1:0-3337 GCA_031367625.1 Bacteroidota bacterium | reverse complement strand
AAAAATTTTTCTGTTTTGATAGATAAAGAAACCTCTGCATTATAATTTTTATGATGTTTTTCATAAGCAGGGGAAAGTGATTTATAATTGTCAATATGATATTCTGTAACAGATATAAGCGTATCATTTACTAATAAATTTACCTTGACTCCATTTAGTTTTAATAAATCAATTGAAGCATACCAGCCTTTAGGAATAATATAAGCAAGTGGCTTTTCAATAATTTCTGTACTTTTAAAAACATCAAAGAATTTTATTTTTTTAGTGAAGGGCTTTTTATGATTGTAAAACATTTTTTGTAACCCTGTAGCTTCGCTTTTAGCAGTATCTCTTTCAAACCCTTTAAAAATAATTTCTCTGAAATGCGTATTATCCGGTATCCACTTTAGTGAAAATTTTTGTTGTGTAACTGCACTTACCTGCGCATCTTTTCTTTTTTCAATTATTGCATTTGCATTAACTGATGCAGCTTCTATAAAACTTACTATTAAATCGTAAGTAGATTTAACCCTTTGTTTATAGGGCTTTAGCATGTGCGTTTCGGGTATAAAAGAAAGTGTATTAAACAAAGCTGCATAGCCCGAAGAATACCTTGGAGGATCATAAAACATTTGCATGCCTTTGTCAAAATCTGTGGTTTCAAAATCTACATAGGGAATAAGATCCCAACCTTTTGTGGCCATGTTTTTATAAATAGCCGGTTCAAAATCTTCTTTCAGCCATTTTCCTAAAGCAGGGTTTAGCTTGTTATATTGTGTACTGATCAATGTCATGGTGTGCTGATAATCTGCCCCATCGCTCACATGGTTATCAATAAGAATATCGGGATTGAGGTAATGAAAAATTTGTGTAAATGATTTTGCTTCTTTAGTATCAGCTTTTGTAAAATCACGGTTCAAATCAAGGTTTTGGGAATTGCCTCTAAAACCATATTCATCCGGTCCATTTTGGTTTATCCTTGTGTATGAATTGCGGTTTAAACAACCTCCGATATTATAAACAGGTATAAAGGCGAGGGCAACATTACCGGGTAATTTTATTTTTTTTAATAAAATATCTCTTACAAGCATCATGCTGGCGTCAATGCCATCGGGCTCTCCGGGGTGTATGCCATTGTTTATCAGAATAACTATTTTTTTGTGGCTATGCCATTTATCCGGATTAAAAATTTTATCTGCACTTATCATAACAAGATGCAAAGGATAACCAGCATCGGTTGCGCCCATTTCTTTTATTGATACTTCGCCAGACTTTTTGCTTAAATCTTTATACCATTGTATTGCTTCAAAATAACTGGCTGTTTCTTTGCCGTTTGATTTTTCAAAACGGGTTAGCTGAGCTTTTGCCGCAGCATTAGCAAAAAAGAAAAGAGAAACAAAAATATATTTCATGATTATTTTTTTAATATAAAATTCCGAAAAATTAATAGTTCTTCCTTGTTAATCTATATAATTAAAATTGTCTTTTTATCTGTATATAACACCATGCGCAAAATGGTGCTGTAATTAATAATAAAAAACTGTACAGGCACCTGGTATATGCAAAAAGTGTAACTGACAGCAGCATAAGGTATAAAGGATAAAGCCCAAATAACAAGCCTACTAAAATAGAATCATAATGGTCATTGTGACTGGCTTTTTTCCAGGCATATTTTTGAACAAAAAAATACAAAGGCCAATGAAATATATAACCAGCCAAAGCAGGTATAGAGAGTAATAATTTTTTTACGGGAGATACCGTTACTCCAAGCTTTTGTTTTAACACTCCTGTATTATTTTTATGTACTTCCAATACCAGAGGCTGTAATTTATTTTGCAATTGCTCATTAAATGAAATAATAGATTTGCCAAACCCATTATTTAATTCAACATCATTTTGCTGAATAACAGTTCCAAAATTTATATCTATATTTTTTCCAAAAGAGGTAAAAGACTGATAATTTATACCAAGTGGCATTACTTTTAAAGGAATACAATCGTGCCAGCTACTGATGGCCAGCCTTGCAGTACCTTTCATTAATGGCCTTAAATGCCATTCATTAATACACCTGCCCTCGCTAAAAATTAATACAATGCCATTTCTTTTAAAAATTTCTTTACAGGCTTTAAAGCTGGCATAGTTATGTTCCATATTTTCTACGCCTTCACTTGCACGATATACCGGTAACATATTTAAAGAGCGCAATAATATATTAATAAAATTATTATTAAAAACATCGCCTCTTGTAAGCGAATGTACGGGCCGCTTAAAAAGAGTGCTTAAAATGATGGCATCTAAAAAAGAATTGGGATGGTTACATGCAATGAGTATTGGGTCTTTGCAGTTTAAAATACTTTTATCATTGATAAAAAGATGCCTGCAGTATATCCAAAAAGCAAATCTTGCGGGTATTTTAAGCAGCCTGTATAGCAATGATAATTTTTAGTAAATATAAAACAGAAAATAATTTAACTGCTGAAGTGAATAAACAAAATTAATTAAACTGCGGGTCTGTTGGATAGTGTATCATCATTTTATACTTTCCCCCAAGTTGCAGCAGGCTTTCTTTCCATATTTCTTCTCTTTGTGTTTCAAAAACAATTTTTTGTGTACTGCTCACCGTAAGCCATGTTTTTTCTTTTATTTCATCTTTCAGTTGCCCGGTTCCCCATCCACTGTAACCTAAAAAAAACTTTATTTTTTCCTGTTCTATTTTTTTATTTTTTATCAGCGTTTTTAAAAGTTCAAAATTGCCGCCCCAATAAATGTCTTCATCAATTTTTTGGCAATCAGTAAGTAAATCGGGGTATTGATGTATGTAATGCAGCGTATCCATTTGTATGGGGCCACCGGTATAAACCGGGTATTCGTAACCTGGCAAATGGGGTATAAGTTCATCTAAAGTCTGATGATAAATTTTATTTAATACAAACCCAAAACTTCCTTCTTCCTCATTATGCCTGCACATTAAAACAACGGTACGCATAAAATCAGGATCTTTTAAAAAAGGTTCTGCAATTAATAATGTACCTGTGGTTGGCGTTATCATAATTCTAAAATAATATTTTTTAACTTAACCGGAAAATATATTTTTGATTTAAAAAATCGTTGAAAAACTGCTGTTTTTTTAAGCAGCAGCCGGGGATAAGATTAAAAATAGGAGGGTATATTTGTAAAAAAACACCGTTAATTATTAAACAAAACCCATACAAAGCTTTTTGCTGACCTATTAGTAAATTACATTTGCAACATAACATATTCTCTTTTACACATAGCTATTTTGCATGAAAAAAATTTTCCCCGTTATTACTATACTTATTTCTTTAAGTTTATTAGGGCTTATTTTTTTTCAATTTTT
>JANLQE010000139.1:0-4880 GCA_031367625.1 Bacteroidota bacterium | reverse complement strand
AATAATTAGTTAACGGCATCTACTACTAATAAATTCAAAAGCATATCTTTAATTTAAGTAAGCCGGCTAATAAAAATTAGCTCATTTGTTCTTTGAAAATTTTTATTGTATCCTAAGCCAATAGCTATTTTTTAGGGGTTTCATTATTATCCGTTCGGGCTCACGATGGAGGGAATTAGTAGTAAAGCAACAGGTAAGTTAGAGAACAAAAATAAATACAATAGCATAGGACTGGAACATCAAGAGTTTTCTGATGGTAGTGGATTAGAAGAGTATTCTGCATTTTACCGTGATCTTGATCCACAAACCGGTAGATGGTGGCAGGTTGATCCTGAAACTGAAAATATGGAAATGTGGAGCCCTTATGCTTCTAATTATGATAATCCTATTTTGTACCAGGATCATCTTGGTAATGAAGGTGAGACTTGTTGCGGCGGTTTTATTGATGCTTTAACGGATGCTGGTGATAAGATAATGATATCAGCCAGCGGTGTACTTTGGGGTGCTTTAAATACTACTACTGGAGGACTTATTTCAACAGATCCTTTTAATGTCAGGGCGGGTCTAACCAGTGAAAAAAAGATGTACTGGGATAATGCCGTAACTGTAGGGCAAATTGCACCATTAATCTCACCTGCACCCGGTGGTAAAGGCTCACTTGAACCAGGGCTTGAACTTGCTCCGGTTGGAGGTGGAAAAGGAAATATTAAGTTAGAGTCTATTTCTACAGAACCCACAGTTCCAAATAGAGTTAATAGTAAATCAAATTCAAAAGTTAACGATTTAATATGGGATCCAAATGCTCCACCTGGAACTTATGATAACAAGCCAAGCAAACCAAAAGATAAAATTCGAGTAGTTGACCAAAAGCCGGGAGAAGCAGCTTTAAATCAGTCTGAAGGAATAAATAATGCACAAGAAGCTGCGGCTAATAATAAAGCTAGTGGTCAAAAAAAGCAAACTAAGATAAATAAAACAGATAAGTCTGATGGTAAGGTACAAAAGCAACTTAATGATGTAAAAACATTAAAAGACGCACAAGAAAACTTTTAATAATGGAATTTTCAAAAAAGGAAGAGCTCATTTTTCAAAAATTTTTTCTTTTAAAAGAAAAAGGGCAATTTATAAAAGCATTAAAAGTATTAGATTTTTTAAAATCTACACATGAAGAGAGTACTGTGATATTTGGTCTATACGGATCAATCTTTTATGAGTTAAAGGATTTTAAAAATAGTGCAATTAATTTCAGTAAGGTAATTGCAATAAAGCCAAAATCAGAATTAGCTTCATTAGGCTTATTTCAATCTTTAATACATTTAGGGAAAGATAGAAAGGCTTTAAAAGAATTATTTAGGTTCACTGAAATAAGTGAACCTAAACTATATATTGTAACTATAAAAGAATTAATGGAGGATGAGAATATTGAAGGTATAGGATTTAAGACGGACAAAAAAAAGATTCAAAATTTACATAAAAAATGGTGCTCTTCTGACGGTGTTTAAACGCATTTGGAGCTTGCTTGCATTGGCACAGGAATAGCCAATACAATTATTTATTATTTTCAAGAGGGGATTGCAATAATAGGTGCTAAATGGAGTGAAATATTTCAAGTGTTTTGATCATTTCAGCCCCATAGCTTTGTGAAAAAATTGCTACTTCTTTTAAGCCATCCTCAAAATATGTACATATGCCTAAGTGCTCTGATATAATGGAAGTGTCTTCTCCTTCGATGTAAATGTTCCCTGGATATTGCTTAAAATAATTCATCACTTCATCATAGCTCTTATCCAAAAAATTAAAATTTAAATGCACAGGTTCTAAAGAGATTAATATACCTATAAAGCAAGACAAATTTTCTTTATAAGAAACGGTTATGCCACCTATATAATGACCTGTCAAATAATCTATTGCATATTCGCTGGATGTTAACTCGCATTTTCCTAAAATCTTCTCCATTTCTGTAGATGTGCTATTAAGATTTAGGTTATTAATAGCTTTATAAGGGGTTATTAAATACATAATAGTTAAAATGTTTTTTTAAAGTATTCTGCCATTGTATTTAGTGCTTTGGTAACATCTGCAGTCTTCAATCCTGCTGCCTTTAAAACCTGCTGCGCCTGAGGTGTTTGTATAACGGTTTGTACATCCTTAACACCATTAGCAAATGCCTGCCCTATGTTGCCACTTTTAATTAAGGCTGTCTCAGCAGCTCTGGCTGCAGAAGCACCTGCCTTAAATCCGAAGGTTGCTGTTTGTGCATGTATTTCAGTTGGTAACTGTACAGCCGGTACATCATTCGTATGTACACCTAATGCATCTTTCATTGCCTTGGCTGAGGGAATTTCATGCCTATCAATTTGTGATGCTGTTGGGATGTCTCCTTTTCTGCCTCCAAGAAGAGCCGGTGCTTCCTCTTCTGTTATAGTAGCAACAGTAGTCTCAACCATTGATGTTGGTGCTCCAGGCGAAGGGACACCAAATATATAAGAAGCTACTATTGGCCCGGCAACTTCCGGAAATGCCAGTGCCAATCCAGAACCTACTACTACTGCTGTTCCCTTTGCAATGGGTGTATAATTTGCATTTGCTCCTTTAATAACTTCATCAGCTTTTTCAACAGGCACACTATACATCATACTGCCCGTCTCTAATCCTTCTAATTCCCTATAAGAAGTAACTTTATTTTCAGAAAAAGCATAAGTAGAGTTATAAACGTATTTTTCAGCGAGAGGGTCTATTTGCCAAAACCTTCCGGTTTGTGGATCGTCCATACGGTATTTAAATTCGTACATCTCTAATCCGCTACCATCACTAAATTCTTTGTGTGCAAAATCTTGTCCCTGAAATTTTTTATTTGATTCAGATTTACCCGCCGCCTTAGAAGATATTCCGGCCATCGTCAACCCGAACGGATAGTAATGATTTTCCAAATATACCCTTTACCATAGAGGGTTTCAAAGAGCTGTAGTAATGCTTAAAAATAGCCAAATTGGCCGAAAACGAACCGTTTGCTTATGTATTTTTTTTATTGCTTTGCTGATAAAAAGGAATATTCATTCACCAGTTTTTTAAATGCTGTTTGTACTTCTTTATTAAGATAGTCCTGCGCAATGGCTATGTATTTATAAAATTCTTTACTACCCGGTGCATGACCTGAGATTTTACGAACTACCAATTCAGGCACACCCATTATAAGCAAAGTAGTAATAGCAGTGCGCCGCATGGTATGGGCCGTAATATGCTGGTGAAATTTCCAGCTTGTACCATCGGGATTTTTTATTTCAATTACTTTTCCCTGCCTGTTGATTGTTTTGGGAAACGTATATGTCCACCCTGCTTTTTCAATTAATTTTTTAACCTGGATATTTAAATTGGTCACAGATAAGCGGGGCAATATAAATTTGCCTGCTTTTCTTTTATGGCGTTCAATAATCAATACTGCATAATCGGGTAAAGGTATTTTTACTTCGGTGGCAGTTTTTTGAGTATTCAAAACCAGGAAGGTTTCATTTTCGGTATGTATAATATTTGTTTTTTTGAGGTTCATTAAATCACTCACTCTTAAAGCCACTGTGCACCCAAAAACAACAATATCCCTGGCACGTTTTAAAGATGGATTTAATTGGTTTTCAAAATCCTTGTTTGTAATCAGGTAATTTAATTGTTCTGGCAGTAACACTACCGGGGTTTTTATTTGTGCAGGTACTTTAAAAGATTTGTAGTAATATACAAGGACGATACATCCCGATGCTACTCCCATTCAAAGCCCACTCAAAGCCGTGGATAAGCCATGGGGCATTACACAACTCATAGGCCTGCAAATTTGAATTATTACGATCACTTACAGCGTATAACAACTTTGCCAAAACCCTACTTAATTTTATTGTTGATGGGTATCCTGATTAAAATGAAAAACAGATTCTTTTCAATAAGTATCTAAAAAAGGTTGACCAGGACAGTTACTGCTCTATTTTGTAAATAGTTATGTTAAACCTGTGGTTGAAATTATCGACACAATATAAAACACCCTTTAAATGCTTGCAGCTTTGCATTACTTTTGCGCCTGATATGATAGCAATCAATAATGTGCTTATAAGTGACGAAATTGTGCAGGAACAATTTGTTTGCGATCTTAATAAATGCAAGGGCGGATGTTGTGTGGATGGCGATGCAGGGGCTCCGTTGAATAAAGATGAATTGCAAAAAATAAATGAAGTGTACGAAGCAGTGTTGCCTTACCTGCCTGAAGAAAGTAAAAGGGAGCTGGTACGCCAGGGAAAATACGTATACGATAAAGAATTTGGATGGGTAACGCCAACCATTGATAGCAAGGTTTGTGTGTATGGCATTATAGATAAAAACGGCATTGTAAAATGCGGTATCGAGCAGGCCTACAATGATGGCAAAGTGAAATGGAAAAAGCCCATTAGCTGTCACTTGTATCCAATTCGTATACAACAAAGCAGAGACAAACAAACAGACTATGTAAACTACGAGCCGAGAGAGGATCTTTGTGGTGCAGCTTGCACACTGGGTAAAAAACTAAAAGTACCGGTGTATGTTTTTTTAAAAGATGCACTGGAAAGAAAATACGGCAGCGAATTTTATGAAACCCTGCAAGCCACTGCCAGCCATATGGATGAAAAGAAACAAAAATAATTTTAACAACAGTAGTGTAAAATCTATAAAATAATATCTTCTTTATAATGAAAATTGCGATAACCTCCCTTTTAACAATAACCAGTTTTATAGTATTGATTTCAATTTCTTCCTGCTCTGTAAACAGGGCTAAAGTAGATGACAGCCTGAAAAAATATTTTGATGACAATAAAGTAGAAGGCTGTTTTACCATGCTCAGTAACAGCGATGGTAAAGTAACG
>JANLQE010000346.1:0-15382 GCA_031367625.1 Bacteroidota bacterium | reverse complement strand
TTATGTGTATTTAAAAATAATGCGAAAAAAACTTTAAAAAACAAATGTGCATAATTATGTGCTAAACAGGTGTAAAACTACATGATAAAAAACTTGCAAAAAGCAGCTTGCCAATACTATCTTTATGGTACAAATTTGAAGA
Organism: Bacteroidota bacterium; assembly: GCA_031367625.1. Lineage (GTDB taxonomy): Bacteria > Bacteroidota > Bacteroidia > Chitinophagales > Chitinophagaceae > Ferruginibacter. Next base: position 15,240 of record JANLQE010000346.1, on the reverse strand, counting down.
GCAGAAACATCAAAAGGTGCAGATAGTGTTTTTAGAAATTTGAAAAGTTAAAAGCATTGTAAAAGATGCAGAAAGCATTTCAGAAATTTGAAAAACTAAAACATCTAAAAGTTGCAGAAAGCCTTTCAGAAATCAGAAAAGTTAACGCATTGCAAAATGCAATAGCAATTCAGAAAAGAGCATCGGGTTAGTAAGTTAGCTGTTTAAGCAATTAAACATTTAAAAGAAAGACTTGATGCTTTTTTTATGCGTTAAAATCTGTTTATCCCCATCAAATAATAATAACGAAAGTAAAATAATTTGTATTAATTTAGAATTCTTAAACAATAAATTTATGATTGTACAATCTCTATTGGGAGAGTTTATGTATGAAGCAGAAAACACCCGCAAGTTATTAAATGCTATCCCCGACTCTGCGCTGAATTATAAGCCTGCCGAAAATTTATGGAGTACGGGGCAGTTAGCATCGCATATTGCCGAAGTGTATAACTGGTATGATCCCACTTTTAACCAGGATGAATTTGACATGGGGCTTTACACCTACGACAAAGGAGATATTTCAAAGGCCGCTAATATTGTTTCTAAGTTTGAAGAAAATGTAAAAAAAGCGCAGCATGTTTTGGAAAATGCCAAAGATGAAAGTATGATGACTTTGTGGAAGATGACTATGAACGGCAATGAGGCTTTTCCTCCTATGCCAAGAATACAGGTAGTAAGGGGGTTTTTGTTTAACCATTTATACCATCACCGTGGCGAATTGATCATTCATTTAAGAGTTACCGGCAATAAAGTTCCGGGGCTGTACGGGCCAACTGCCGATGACCATAACTAATTTTAAAACAAACCGTTCAAATACTGAGCGGTTTTTTTATTCCGATATTTTTTCGGGCAAAATTTAGCTTTTTCTTTCCCGGTTATTATAATAATTTTAAGCTCATGAAACAATGGCTATTTTTATGCCTGGCTTTATGTTATACTTCTATTTTAAAAAGTCAGGATAATAATGAGTTTGCGAGTATTGATAAAAAAATACTTGGCATTCCCAAAACTGATACTTATTCTTCTGATTCTATTGCCCGCTTTGTACGCTCAAATTTTAAAACAGATAAGGAGAAATTCCGTGCAATTTATACCTGGGTTACTACTAATATTAAATATGACACAGACAGCATGTATGCGATTAACTGGAGCGGTGGGGCTGCAGCCAAAGTAACAGAGGCCCTTAGAAGAAGAAAAGGTGTATGTGAAAATTATGCAGCTATATTCAATGACATATCGGTAAAAAGCGGGCTCAACTCTTTTGCAATAGATGGCTATACAAAGCAGGGTGGCCGGATTGACAGAACAGGACATAGCTGGTGTGCTGTAAAACTTGAAGCGGAATGGCTTTTATGTGACCCTACCTGGGATAAAGATGCACATAACAACAGCAACTTTTTTTTAATAAGCCCTGCAAGTTTTATTGAATCACATATACCTTTTGATCCGCTGTGGCAGTTACTTAATTACCCCCTCTCTTACCGTGAATTCAGAGAAGGGTTTTCTTCAAAAAAAGATAAACCCTTTTTTAATTTTCCAGATTCTATAAAAGCGTTTACACAGCTAAGTGAGTTGCAGCAACTGCAGGCAACTGCATCACGAATGGCTGGCGCCGGGCAAATAAGCGAATTGCTGAAAAACAGGATTGCTTATAACAATATGCAGATCGGCCTTATTTACGAAGACAGGGATAAAAATTTATATAACAGTGCCGTAGCCGGTCTTAATCATGCCGCCGCAGGTTTTAATGATTTTGTACAGTACCGCAACAGCCAGTTTATTCCTGAAAAAAACGATGTACAAATCAATGCCATTCTCAATGCTGTAGCTGCTGATATTTCAACAGCGTATCAAAAAATAAGGGAGATGAGTGAATATAATTATCAGTATAACCCTGCTGAATTGAAAAACAGGTTAAATAACCTGGACAAAAAACTGGAGGAGCAAAAAGAATTTTTTAAAAAGTACCTGGCAGCAAGTGATGCGGAAAAGAAAAAATTGTTTTATCAATAAGATAGAACAAATTTGAAGCAGGTAAAATAGGGGTAACATTTTTTCCCCATAAATTTATTTATCTTAACTCCTAATATTACTTATCCTTTCAACTTCTTAAATTTAATGCAATGAAAATTTTAAAAATTTTTTTTCTGTTGCTGGCTGCAACAACGCTTCTGCAAACAGCTACCGCACAAACCGGAACCCCATCGCCTTTTGATACTACACAGTATGGCAAAAATGAAAAGGCGGGCCGCTATATAAAGATCCGTGGCTTTAACATGTATTACGAAACTTATGGCAGCGGCCAGCCAATGCTCATCATACATGGCAATGGCGGCTCTATAAACAATTTTCTTTATCAGATACCCTATTTTGCTGCCAGTTATAAAGTAATACTTGCCGATAGCAGGGCACAGGGGAAATCTGCTGACACCGGAGATTCATTAAGTTATGAAATGATGACCGATGACCTTAACGCTTTGCTGGATAACCTGCACCTTGATTCGTGTTATGTAATTGGCTGGAGCGATGGTGGCATCAATGGTTTGCTGCTTGCTATGAGGCATCCTGATAAAGTAAAAAAACTGGCTGTAACAGGCGCTAATCTTTGGCCCGACACAACAGCCGTAGATCCGTTTGTTTACCATTGGGCAATGGATTTAAATGCATCACTGGCAAAACAAACACCAACACCCAAATTAAAGAACGAAATTAAACTGGCACACCTGCTCTCTTACGAACCACATATTTCCACAACCCAACTGAATAAAATAAAATGCCCGGTACTGGTAATTGGTGGCGACCATGATGTATTATTGCCCAGGCATACCTTGCTTATTGCAGAGTCTATCCCCAATTCTTATTTATGGATATTACCTGCCTCCGGCCACTCCACTCCTGTTTTTTACAAAGACCAGTTTAACCAGGTGGTGGGTGATTTTTTTAGTAAGCCATACAGAAAGATAGAAGGGTTTGGGCGATTTCAATAAAACTAACCGGGTGCGGCTTTAGGAGAAAGTTTGAATTTGTTTCAAAAGAAATAGAAAATGAATGATCAGTTTTTTAGTACGCTTATCAAGAACAAAAATGTATCCGCAGGTTTATGATAATTTTTGAATAACCGCTTTAAATAATTTACTCAATATGGCATCTGCTTTACCTGCTACGGCAATAATCTCCCTGATGTTTACGGGTTGTAAATTATCAGGGTCGCACTCATCTGTTATTACACTTATTGCTGCACAGGCCAGGCCGATATGGTTGGCCACTATCACTTCCGGTACAGTACTCATGCCCACCATATCGGCACCGGTTAAACGCAGATGCCTGTACTCGGCCCTTGTCTCTAAATTAGGCCCCATCACAGCAACATAAATTCCTTTTTTTAAATCAATATTTAAGCTGGCGGCGGCAGTCATAATTTTACTATTCAACTCATTGCTGTAAGGCTGGCTCATATCTACAAAACGGTTTCCAAATTCCGGTGCGTTCAATCCTCTTAAAGGATTTTCGGGCAGTAAATTAATATGATCATCAATCAGCACAAGATCGCCTTTTTTATAAGCGGGGTTCATACCACCTGCAGCATTGCTCAGCAATAAATATTGCACGCCAAGTTCTTTCATTACCCTTACCGGAAAAGTAATTTGCTGCATACTGTATCCTTCATAATAATGAAACCTGCCCTGCATAGCTATTACAGGAATATTATTCAGCAATCCAAAAATCAAATGGCCTTTATGAAATTCTACTGTAGCTTCCGGAAAGTGTGGAATATCGCTGTATGGCATCGAAATTTTTATTTCAATCTCCGCTACCAATGCACCAAGGCCGGTACCCAATACAATACCTGCAACAGGCTTTTGAAAACCCTTCTGCTGCAAAAAAAAGGCACACTCTTTCACCATCGCTAAAGAAAACATCATAACAAAACTATTTTAAGTGAAAGTACGTAAATTGTATAAAAGTGTTTAACCTTATTAGCCACAACATGAAACTCATATTTTCCATTTTACTGCTGTTTTTTTTTAGCTTTAGCAAAGCAGGTAACGGTTACAAAGTGGGCGAAACTGTAGCTGATATTACAGTAAAAAAAATATTAAATAACACAGTCTCATCCTCGTCTCTTAAAAACCTGCAGGGCAATATTACCATATTAGATTTTTTTGGTACTTGGTGTTTACCCTGTATAAAAGCCTTACCGGAATTAGCAAAATATAAAAAGACATTTAATAATGATATAAATGTTATCCTCGTATCTAATGAAGAAGAAATAAAACTCAGTAAATTTATCAGCAGCAGGCAGCCTTTTGCTTTTCCATTAGTGGTAGATGAAGGCAATGTATTTACCAATGCTTTTATGCCACCTGCTTATCCTTACACCATTGTGATGGATAAAAACTTAAAAATACTTTCTATTACCAATGCAGCAGATTTAACCGAAGCCATACTCAAAAAATTTATTGCCGAAAGTAATTCCGCAGTTAGTGAAATAAAATCAACAACAACTGCACCGCTCATTGTATCTTCAAAAAAAGAAACTATGGCTACATTTACCGGCAGCAACAATACTTTGGTAAAACTATCACAGGATTTTATGTATAGCGCTAAAAGCGGCGATGATGTAACCGCCTTTATCACACTGTTAAAAAATGTGCCTTACCAGGATCTTTTATCAAAAATAAAAACAGACGATGATAAAAAAGCATTCTGGATAAACCTCTATAATGCTTACACCAATTCATCGCTGCACAAAAACCCGGAGCAATACAAAAGCAGGAATAAATTTTTTAAAAATAAGAATATTGTAGTTGCCGGTAAAACTTTCAGTTTGGATGAAATAGAACACGGCATTTTGCGCCGCAGCAAAATAAAATGGAGTCTCGGTTACCTGAACAAACTATTTCCTGGCAAAACAGAAAAAGAATTACGGGTAGCTGCATTAGATTACCGCCTTCATTTTGCCCTTAACTGTGGCGCTAAAAGCTGCCCGCCTATTGCATTTTACAATCCTGAAAATATAGATAAACAATTAGATATTGCCACAACTGCTTACCTGGGCACCGAAGTAAACTTTATTGGTGAAAAAAATGTTGTAGAACTACCGGCTTTATTAAACTGGTTTAGAAGAGATTTTGGTGGCAAGAAAAAAATTATTGCATTGCTGAAAGAAAAACAATTAATACCGGCTGATGCTAACCCAAAAATAAAATTTAAAAAATACGACTGGGCACTTTACTTAGATAATTTTAACCAACAATAATTACCATTATGCCTAATCATTATTACAATGCAGAAGACCTGGGAAAATTCGGTGCTATTGGAGAATACCAGAAAGAATTAGCAGATAAATTTTTTGGATGGTATGGGGAAGTTTTTAAAGACAGTGCGCTTACTGCAAAAGAAAAATCTTTAATAGCCCTGGCTGTTGCTCATGCGGTGCAATGCCCTTACTGTATTGACGCATACAGCAGTGATGCCTTTGAAAAAGGATGGAGCGAAAGCCAAATGATGGAAGCCGTACATGTATCTGCGGCCATAAAAGGCGGCGCTGCATTGGTACATGGTGTGCAAATGATGAATAAGGTGAAGGAGATAGCGATGTAAGCCCCTCACCTATCCTCCCGCAGCGGCGGGAGGGAAATGGAGAAGATTAAAGCGAAGATCAGTTTTACCTTTTATAGGATCGGTGAAAATAATAAGCATAAAAATAATTATTAACTAACAAATCAATTTCCCATTTAGGGGTAGGGCAATATGAAATCACTAAAAGCACAACATAGCATACTGGCCGATTCACAAGAACAGTTAGAAATTCTGGAGCATGGAGTAAACCATGATGATGCCTTTAGGATAGTTCCTTTTCAACAAAAAATGGAAGCCATTGGTTTGTTTCCATTAAAAGCCACGCAGGTAGAAGTATTTCAGGTAAACCTGGGCAAAATGTGTAACCAGCTTTGCAGGCATTGCCATGTAGATGCCGGGCCAGACAGAAAAGAAATTATGACAAGGGAAACGATGCAGCAATGTATTGATACAATTAAAAATAATCCTTCTTTAAAAACGGTGGATCTTACAGGTGGCGCCCCGGAGATGAATCCGGATTTCCGGTGGTTTGTAGAAGGCATTAAAAAAGCTAATCCGGGTATTCATATTATTGTACGGTGTAACCTTACCATCATCCGTGCCAATAAAAAATATTACAGCCTTCCGGAATTTTTTAAACTGCATAAAATTGAAGTAGTTTCTTCTTTGCCATTTTATACAAAGGAAAGAACAGACCGCCAGCGGGGCGATGGTGTTTTTGAAGATTCTATCCTTGCGTTGCAAATGCTGAATGCAGTGGGCTATGGAGTGGAAGGCAGTGGCTTACAACTCAATCTCGTTTACAATCCCGCAGGAGCATTTTTGCCGCCGGCTCAAACAAGTTTGCAAAAAGAATTTAAAGATAGTTTACATAAAGATTTTAGTATTGTATTCAACAGCCTGTTTGCCATAACCAATTTGCCCATCAGCCGTTATTTAGATTATTTAATACAATCCGGCAATTACGAAAAGTATATGGAGAAACTGATAAACGCCTTTAACCCGGCTGCTGCAGTAAATGTAATGTGCCGTAATACCATTTCTATAGGATGGGATGGATTTTTGTATGACTGTGATTTTAACCAGATGCTGGAATTGCATGTTGATACAAAGAGCAAACATGTTTCAGCATATAATTCTGATGATCTCAACAACCGGTGCATTGTGGTAAACCAGCATTGTTATGGCTGCACAGCGGGTGCTGGCAGCAGTTGCGGAGGAGCGGTAGCCCCCTAAATCTCCCGAAGGGGAACTTTTAACAACGGTGTAAATTCCAAAATAATAAAATGATTGAATTTTTATGGATACACAAAATGCTTTAATCATTTTTGTTCGCAACCCGGTTTTAGGGAAAGTAAAAACCAGGCTGGCGGCAACCATTGGAGATAAAAATGCGCTCACTGTTTACAGGCATCTTTTACAACACACAAAAAATATTACTGAAAATTTACCCGTAACAAAATTTGTTTTTTATGCCGGTGAAATTAATAATAATGATATATGGAATGGCTATCAAAAACAATTACAATATGGTAATGATTTAGGCGAAAGGATGGCTAATGCTTTTAAGGAATTATTTAAAAATGGTTTTAAAAAAATATGCATCATCGGCAGCGATTGTTTAGAATTAGATACGGAAATACTGAATGCTGCTTTTACAGCATTATCAAATACTGATATAATAATTGGCCCCGCAACAGATGGCGGATATTATTTATTAGGGATGCAAAAAGATTGTACGGTTGTATTTACCAAAAACAATTGGGGTGAATCATCTGTGTATGATACTACAATAGCAATTATAAAAGAAAATAATTTACAATACCTGCCTTTAAAAATGCTGAATGATGTGGATACGGCTGAAGATTTACCTGAAGATTTCACAATAGAAAAAATTAGAAACATATGAGCACATCTTATTTAGAAACAACAAAAAATATTTATAAAGATGCAGCCGAAACTCCCAATGTTGGCCTGTGTTGCACTACCACACCGGTATGGCAGTTACCCGGTTTGGATATGCCGGTAATAATGCAGCAAATGAATTACGGTTGCGGCAGCACCGTTAACCCAAGAGATTTGGTAAATAATCCAAAAATTTTATATGTGGGTGTTGGCGGCGGTATGGAGTTGCTGCAGTTTGCTTATTTCAGCAGGCAAAATGCCGGCGTAATTGGGGTAGATGTTGTAGATGAAATGCTGGGCGCAAGTAAAAGAAATTTTATAGAAGCAGAAAAATTAAACCCCTGGTTTAGGAGTGAATTTGTAGAATTAAGAAAAGGCGATGCATTGAATTTGCCAGTAGAAGATAACAGCATAGACGTGGCTGCACAAAATTGTTTGTTCAATATTTTTAAGCAGGAAGAATTAAAGAAAGCATTAAGTGAAATGTACAGGGTGCTTAAACCAAGAGGCCGGCTGGTGATGAGCGATCCTACCTGCGAGCAGGAAATAAATGAAACCCTGCGGCAGGATGAAAGGTTAAGAGCATTATGCCTGAGTGGTTCTATCACCCTGAAAGAGTACATAAAAATGATCACGGATATTGGTTTTGGAACCGTAGAAATAAGAGCTAAAAGGCCTTACCGGATTTTAGATTCCAAACATTATGCAACGGATCAATTATTGTTTATTGAAAGTGTAGAAGTATGTGCCATTAAAGATCCCATGCCTGCTGACGGCCCATGTGTATTCACCGGCAAAACCGCTATTTATTATGGAGACCAGGAAAGTTTTGATGATGATAAAGGCCATGTATTGTTACCCAACATGCCATTAGCCGTGTGCGATAAAACCGCCGGCGCTTTAGCTTCTTTAAAACGTGATGATATTTTTATTTCTGGCTCTACTTTCTTTTATGATGGTGGCGGCTGTTGTTAGGCTTCAATAACTATAAAGTATAATGCAGGCTACGCTCCCGGTGTATCCTGCATTTTTTTCCTGATTTTTTTATAAGAAAAATAACTGCTTATGATAGTGGTTACGGCGAGTATAGCATAAACCCACCACGGTATATTTTTACCAAATAAAACGAGGTAAATATTGGCGGCATTAAAAATAAATACCGCTGCCAGTGCAGGAAAAATAATATCTTTTTTCTTGCGGTAGCTTCTTACCAGCCATGCCACAGACAGCACAAATAAAGGGGTAGCAATTATATGTATTCCCAAAAAAATAATGGGGTTAACATGATAATTTTTTCCCAGTGTGAGGTAATAATTTTTTATATTTTCCCAAACCAGTTGCATCAAAATATTTATTTTAATACATAAAGATAGAGATCAAAAAAGAAGATAATGCTGCAACAAATTTTTCAACACCCTAATGGAAGCATTTAAATATGCAGTAACTTGAAAATATGAAACCAAATGATAAAAATGCAGCTCTATCCATTGATCAGCGTCCGCTGAGAATATTGATTATTGCGGGTTCTGCCCGTAAACAATATAACTGCCCCGGTATAGACGGCAAGGCAAGAATGCTGATGCTTAAAATGGCGGATATGCTGCCGCAAAATTGGGAAATAGATTATGAAGACCTAAGCAATGCTTATGGAAGGGCACATATACAAAGTTGTAATGCCTGCGTATCTACATCCATGGCATTATGTGTGTGGCCGTGTAACTGTTACAAAAAAAATAGCCGGGCCGAAACCGATTTTATGTGGGATGCAGATTTGTATGCCAGGCTGGATATGGCAGATGCATGGGCCATTATAGGGCCTGTAAACTGGTATGCGCCTACCAGTAATTTAAAGTTGATGTTTGACAGGATGGTGTGCATGAATGGCGGCAACCCAGATGAAAAACTGATTGATCATAAAGACCCGGAGAAGGCCATGGCACTGGAGCATACAGCATTGTGGAAGAGCCTTAGCATAAACCACCTGGAAGGACGCACCGCAGCATTTTTTTGTTATGGAGATCAGGGTGGCGATGAAATGGATAAAAACAACGTGCCTGAAATACTGCAGCACAAAGAATATTTTGATGGCGCCGCCGAGCCTTTTAAAGATATGCGCCAGGCCTATGCACCATTAGTTTGGCAATGCCGGTATGGTGGTATAGAAGTGCCGGAACAGTTATGGGAATATGCAGATAGCGGTGTAGGAAAAAAATACAGCGATAATCAATCTGAAGATGTGATTACTGACAAAGATTACATGAATAAATTTGAAAACTGGGTAACCCAATTTGAAAAATTTGTGCAGCAAAAAGGAAAAGTGCCGCCCGGAAAATACCGGGCTTACGGCTATAAACAGCCACCCCATTTCTGGAGCGAAATTAACACCGGGCTAAGGGCATTAAAACTGCGTTTTGGCAAAGCCCCAAAAAATTCTTCGCCGCAAAAGCAGCAGCAACTAAACCTGAACAGGAATACAACTTTACAGCCGAAGAAAACAGAAGGGAAAAAATTAAGAGGCTGATAAAAATAAAAATATCGTTAATTCAATGAGCTAAGAGTGCGGATAAAAACAATACTTATTTTATTTTATTTAAAGCCATCATGCCTATCATCCAGTCTGGCAACGGTTTATCTGCTTTTCTTTTTTTCAGATCAAGGAACCAGCCGATTTTTTTTACAATGGGTACTTTATGCGTTTCTACTAATTCTATCAATGTGCCATCGGGGTCTTCTACATAACAAAATCTTCCCGCAGATGATCCCATTGAAAAAGAGCTGGCGCTGTCTATCGAAAAAACATACCCTGCTTTTTCGGTACTGCTTTTTAAGCCATCCATATTCAATACATCAAAACATAAATGTATAAATCCGCAATCGCCCCAATACCTGTTGGCATAAATTTTTTGTACTGGCCTTTCTTTTGCTTCAATTAATTCTACCTGCACAGACCCAAGCAATTTGCTGAAAGCACCACAGCCGGCTGCTTCTTTTTTTAATAACACCCGCTTAAATTGTTGCCCCGGTTTTTCTGCCGATGGAACATCTTCCATCCTGGCTTCACTGCTAAAAACAACTTCATTTATCCCTAATACTTTTTGATAAAAATGAACAGCTTTATCCATATCGCTTACCCCAATCACCACCCCGGCAACGCCGCCGCACAGGTGTTTGCCGGCTTTAAACCAATCTTCGCCAGGTACAATGTCAAAATTATTTCCATACTCATCCAGCACCCAAAAATGGGGCTTGCCATCAGGCGCCGCCATAAGTGCTGAAACGGTTATACCATTTACTTTGCTGAAATGTTGATGAGTAGCTTTTACATCCCTGCATTTTATTTTTACGGCGAAAATCCCCAGGTCGCCAAGCCTTGCTTTTATAAAAGAATGCTGAGGGATACAGGAAGTGTATTGCCAGATTTCAAAACCGCCGCCGCCGGAAATATTAAGAGAGAGAATGGCATGGCGGTACTGCAATTTGTTGCCGGTGTACCTCGTCATAAGAGAGGCTGCAGCCTTGTCTTCAAAAATCAAGATATCCATACCAAACAGATTTTTATATAAATGTTTTGCCTCGGTGGCATCTGTTACTCCTATCCCTACCTGTTGTATGCCGGTAATAAATTCATTCATAAAAATGCGTTGCTGAAAATTATTTTATAGATACGGTATAATCCAGTTATAAGATTATACTTTTTTATTTTACCTGTACTTAAGCAGTTGTTTATATTTTTCTGCCATTGCGTTCTGCGAAGCTCCTTTTTTATACATCTGTACAATAATATAATTGGCACGCTGCACCTGTACCCAGCTATTGATATCATATTTACGTGCGCTGACCAATGCATTTTTTTTAATGATCTTATATTTAGCCACTGCCTTTGCCCTTGTTACAATTTCATAATCTTCCATTATCTGCATATCCTCCTTAAAACCTCCAATGATATTAAATATTTTTTTTGTGATAAAAAAAGTCTGGTCGCCTCCATAACAAACAAATAAATCGTACCGGGTAAAAAAAGCATTTAAGCATAGTAATAATTTTTTACTGTCAAACTTTGTGCGGTAGCGGCCAAATTCAAATCCATTTTCTACTGCATTTTCAATATCGGTAAAAAAAGAAGCTGGTGGAAAACTATCAGCATGTACAAAGTATAAAATATCTGCTTTGGCAATAGAAGCACCGTAATTCATCTGTGCAGATCTTCCTTTGGATGTAGAAACAACCGCAGCAGCCCCAGAATTCATAGCTATCTCAATGGTTTTATCTGTACTTCCACCATCACAAATAATTATCTCACAGCTACAATTATTTTGATGCTCTTTTAAATACTTAACTAATTGCCCAATATTGGCCTCTTCATTAAAAGTTGGGATGATGATACTGATCATTTTAATATTTTTTAGCATATACTGTACAAACTCAGGTATAATTTATTTGTTCCAAAGCTCTCTTCTTTATACAATGTACTACAATCATCCTGATAGAAAATTGTATCGTTATTTCTTAAATATCTGGTATTGAAAAATAAGTAATATTCTACAGCCAATTACTCATTAATATTTTTTTATTTTACCGGGTGATGATGGATGTTCTATGTATTTTTTAAATTACTGAAAACTGTACTGAGCTATTAAAAAAAATAAAATCAAACAGTGTAAAAGTGTAAGGTTTACAAAATATTGTTCCTCATTTGTTACAGATGATTCTATAAACAAAAAATAATAAACTACATTTAAGTTAACAAAGTCTTACATTCAATAAAAATCATCATCCTTGTTGTAAAAAAAATATATTTTTTATAAAAATCAACATGCAAAAAACCAGCACTTTAAAACAACTTTCTCAAATTCTTGCCATCAGCGTTTCCACTGTTTCCAGGGCCTTAAATAATCATCCTGATATTTCTGCGGATACAAAAAAGAAAGTAAGAGAACTTGCAGAAACATTAGACTATGAGCCCAACAGGCATGCCATTTATCTGCGCAATAATACCAGTAATGTTTTTGGAATATTGATTCCGTCTCTTGATAATTTTTTTTACGATTCGTTTACGGCAGCGGTAGAATCAGAAGCCAGGGCAAGCGGCTATTCTGTAATTATTATGCAATCCGGCGAAAGTAAGGAAATAGAAGAGGCCAATCTCCGGCTGTTAAAAAACAACAGAATTGCAGGCGTATTTGTTTCCATAACCGGCGAAACAGATGATATTGCCTCTTTTTTAAAACTTCAGAATAAAAATATTCCGATAATTTTTTTTGACAGGGTTCCGGATTTTGATGCCTGTAATAAAATTTGCCTGGCCGATAAAGCAGCAGCTACAATGGCTGCAGAAGCGCTGATTGCAAAACAAAAAAAACATGTGCTGGCTCTTTTCGGACATCCTAAATTAACCATTTCTATAAAACGGTTTAAAGCACTTAATGAAACATTTAAAACAAAAGCCCCTGATACAAAAATTAATAATCAGTTTCCATTAAGCATTGCAGAAGCAAAAAAAATTACACTTGCAGCCCTGAATGATAAAAAAAAACCGGATGCCCTATTTTGCATGGGCGATTTAATACTTATAGGTGCTATGCAGGCTGTTCATGAAAAAGGATTAAGAATTCCGGAAGATATAGCAGTGATATCCATCAGCAACGGGCTGATACCCACATTGTATAATCCTAAAATTACTTTTGTAGAAACCAGTGGTTTTAAATTAGGAAAACTGTCATTTAAAAGAATGATGGAATGCATTGCCGGAAGTACTTTTCTGCAGGAGCTTACTGTAGAATCTGTTTTGGTAGAGGGGGCATCTTTGTAATTTTTTATCTTTTTTAAAATTACTATTCAGGATAAATAAATCTTACCGAATCAGAAACAGCATAAGCACCAAATACACCAATGGCATCTTTAAATTGCCCCGGTATAATAAATACCGGCTCTACAAAAGGATTGTATTGTGCTAATTTCTGTTTGTCAAGGTTGTCATAAAAATTAAAAATATTTTTATCTACTGTTTGTAATTTTATAAAGGCAGTATCATTTTGTTTGTGTGTATATGTTGGTTCAAAAATAAAAGTTAGCGCCAGACCTTCTACATTTTTATCCGGGTATATTGTTCTGCCAATTTCTTTCACATAATATTTTTGCCCAAAAGTGCAACTACTTTTTACACCGTCTGCAGCTCCTTTTATGCTGCTGTCAATCATCCGCCCCATTTCGTAACGGTAATAATTTTCTTCACCAGGTTTATCAGTGTATCCAACAATTACCCCTTCATGCTCACCATATAAATCTTTAAATACCTGCACATAATTTGTTGATGTAATGGGTACTTTTGATTGGTTAGTGGTTGCCTGTGCGGTATAAGTAACACTATTAAAAATAATGGTTAATGTGTATGTTTTATTAGCTTGGATGACTTGAGTATTACTATAAAAATAATCGTAGCGGCAATAGTGATAATTATAAGAAGAATCAAAACTGAGTGTATAATTTGTTGTGCCATCATTTAATGTTACTGCTGCATTATCTACAGTAAGTTCCCTCGTATTTACTTTTGGGTCAAAGTAAGGAACGGTTCTGTTTAAGTAAATCTGAGGTTTTTGGTTTGGTGTAATTAACCCTTGTATGGATAATTTACTTTGGTAAGCCTGCTGTTTTATAGTGATTGTTTTTTCGCAGGAAATAAAAACAGTCAGGCAGCCTGCAAAAATTATTAATGATATATTTTTCATCAAACTAAAATTTAAAATTGTAACTGATACTTGGTATAATGGGCAATAAAGAAACTTCCCTGGCTGAAATTGCCTTGGTCAATGGATCCTTTGTCAAATAAATAAAGTAAGGGTTGCGGCGGCTGTAAATATTATATACACTAATCACCAATTCCGATTCATATTTCTTTCCAAATAATTTTGCCTTGCCATGCCGTATTGCACTTAAATCTAAACGGTGATAAGAACGGTAGCGGTAATTATTTCTACCAGTATAATCGTAATAAGTACCATCATACAAAGAACCATCACCATACACGCCTGCCCGGCCAGTGGGAAGTGTAAATGCACCACCAGATGTAAAAACAAATGCACCAGAAAGTGTCCAGCGTTTACTCAGGTCGTAAGTTCCAACTATGGAAAGATTATGACGTTTATCGTAAGTGAATGGAAATTGCTTGCCAAAATTCAGAGAATCAAATTTTTGATTTGTCCATGATAGAGTGTAGGACAACCAACCTGTAAACTTACCTGCATTTTTCTTAATAAATAATTCTGCACCATAGCTGCTGCCTTTGCCAAAAGTAAGTTTGGTATCTATATCTGCACTTTGCAATGATTGTGCACCTTCTTTGAACAGCACCTGATTATTCATTGTTTTATAGTAGCCCTCAATACTTGCTTCAAAAGTATTATCCTTAAAGTTTTTAAATAAGCCGATGGCAACTTGTTGGCTGGTTTGCGGCTTTACAATTTTGCTGCTGCTTATCCAAATATCTGTTGGTAAAGATGCCGTGCTGCTGGGTACTAAATGCTGAAACTGGTTCATTATAGTATATGCCGCTTTGATAGAAGTTGCATCATCTAATTGATATTTAATTGTTGCCCTCGGCTCATATTTTATATACTGTATATCGGATTTTATAAACACCGGAACCCTTAACCCCAGACTTGCGCTAAATTTTTCTGAAATAGTAATATCATCATTCACATAAAAAGAAACCAGTGA
>JANLQE010000351.1:0-11019 GCA_031367625.1 Bacteroidota bacterium | reverse complement strand
AGTATTTACAATAAACGAGGCGTTTCAATTTAATTGAAACGCCTCGTACTTTATAAACTGTATTTACTTAATAAACTTTATTTACTTTTTCTACTTTGCAATTAATTTCCTTTTATCATAAAAGCATAATCCTGCATTTTCTTTATCTGGCTCACACGATCCATACCTCTTAAAGATGCAGCAGAAGAAATTTTTATATCCTGGTAATCATCCATTTTTTTCACCTCTTCCACAGCCCTGAAAATATTAGATGATTTTATGGCAAAAAATACACCTGCGGCATTTATTTCCGTACTGGTGATGATGCCCACAAGCTCACCGTTTCTTGTTACTACAGGTGAGCCACTGTTGCCTTCGTTGGCGGTGGTGGTAAGCTGGCAATAAATGGTATCCATTTTATACCCATTTTTTGCGCTAACATATCCTTCGCCATAAACAATTTCGGCTTTTGGATAGCCCAGTATAAATACCTGTTCGCCAAGGTCTGCGTTCGTTTTCCTGATAGAATATGGGAGCAAAGGAAGCTTTCTAAAATTGCTGTCAGTTACTTTCAGAATAGCCAGGTCATTTAATTTATTTATATAAATAACTTTGGCAGTAAACTGGTCGCCTTTATTATTTTCAATGATAAGATTATT
Organism: Bacteroidota bacterium; assembly: GCA_031367625.1. Classification (GTDB taxonomy): domain Bacteria; phylum Bacteroidota; class Bacteroidia; order Chitinophagales; family Chitinophagaceae; genus Ferruginibacter. Next base: position 10,381 of record JANLQE010000351.1, on the reverse strand, counting down.
TTTTGCCTCCGATACTACATGGGCATTGGTAACAATATAATTATTACCGGCATCAATTAAAAAACCGGTTGCCCTGAATTTTGCATCCAGCCTCGGCTTTATAATGGCTGGTGCAGCGGCTTCCAGCAGGTTTATTTTATTTTCTAACTGGCGGGTTTTATTATCCTGCTCATTTAATTTTTCTACCAGAGGCTTAATATTGGTTGCTTTGTTGGTAGTAACAGCAGAAACAAGACTGGCAATAAATATTGATACAATCCCGGCAATAGAAGCCGCTACTCCAATGGTACGTTTATACTTATTCCAGAGTTGTACAACTTTACCTATGGCCTTTGGAGATGCTTTGGAAATAAAACCTTCTTCTGTAAGTTTAGCTTCTACTTCATGAAGACTGTGTTTAAAGTTTTTTGTATCGCTGTATTTATTCAGTTCATTTAAAAAGAAAAGCTGTTCTACCACAGCCTGATCCAGTTCAGGATTATTTTTTCGTAAATCCTCAAAATAAATTTTTTCTTCCAGGCTCATTTCTCCTTTCACAAACCTTTCAACAGCATCTATAAGTAAAGTATCTTCCATTTATTCTATATTTTTGTATTGTGCAAAAAATAATTTTTTTAATCTAACTAAGCATTTATATTTCTGTGTTTTGGCATTATCTGCATTGGTATAACCAAAATCACCAGCTATCTCCTGCATTTGTTTTCTATGGATATAATAAGCTTCCAGCAGGCTTTTACAGGGTTCGCCAATTTTGCTCATGGCATTTTCCATTATAGAAAAATCATTCTGCCTTTTCTCATGGCTTTCCATTTCTTCCTCTACTGGTATTGTTTCTTCAAGTGCCTCATTTTGACCCGTAAACCGCTGTAAATATTGCAATTTTTTAAGCCATATCCGCTTGCTGATAGAATAAATAAAGGTTTTTAACAGGCAATGAAGCTCTAAATTACCCGCTTTAGCTTTTTGAAACAGCACGATCATCGTTTCCTGAAACACATCTGCTGCATCATCTGCAGTGCCGGTATTATTCAGCACCAGCGACTGTACCATGCTGAAATGCTCTCTGTATATACGTTCTATCGAGGTTTTATCCTCGTTGGCAAGCCCTTCCAGTAAAATCTTTTCTTGTTCTATTATATTCACCTGGCTTTATATTAATACTTTTTAAATGATTTGGTAACCCAAAGCAACGAAAAATAATTTTTTAAAAAAAGTTGGGTTACCTTTTTTCAATACGGGTATTAACATCAAATTATAATTTTAAACTAAACAAACAACAACAATGAAAAAGTTTTTAGCAATTGCAGTTATCGCAGCTTCTTTTACAGCTTGCAACGATACATCAAAAAAAGTAGAAGAAACCAAATCTTCTGATACAACTACTGTTGTAGCTCCAAAAATGGATTCAACTATGGTAGTAAAAGATACTACAGTTAAAATGACTACTACTACTGATTCTATCAAGAAGAAATAATTAGTACTTTTTAAATAATAAATGATTTTGCCTGTCATTTATTTACAGTAAAACTTTTATAGGCAAGCAATCGTATAAGCCGCCCTGGTTCTCCGGGGTGGCTTTTTTAATTCGTCTTAATTCTTGCAATCAGTTAAACAACGTTAAATATTTTATTTTTTAATTCAAACCAATCTCTTTATTTTTGTTTCAGAACAATGAAAAATTCTACAACACATAACTGGCAACCATTTTTTTATTATTATTTTAGTAAGAAGCCGGGATATGTATGTACACACTGAACATAAAAATTAAAATCAGTTTCACATAACAAAATCCCGGCTAAAAAGGCTGGGATTTTTTTGTTTAAAAAAAATAAATGAACAAAAAAATAGCCATACAGGGTTTTGAAGGTAGCTTTCATCAAACGGCTGCGTTACATTTTTTTGGTAAACAGGTGCAGGTAGTTTGCTGCAGCAGCTTCAGGGAACTGATAAAAAAAACGCTCAATAAAAATGAAACAGATGCAGCCGTAATGGCTATCGAAAATTCTATAGCAGGCAGCATTTTACCCAATTACAATTTGCTGCAAAACGCTGACTTAAAAATAACCGGCGAAATTTATCTTCAGATAAATCAAAACCTGCTCGTAAACCCCGGCATTAAATTAACAGATATAAAAGAAGTTCATTCTCACCCCATGGCCATTCAGCAATGCCTCGATTTTCTGGATAAATATAATTGGAAACTGGTAGAAACTGAAGACACTGCTTTAAGTGCAAAACATGTTCATCAACATAAAAGCAAACACATAGCAGCCATAGCAGGCAAGCTGGCAGCAGAGTTATTTCAGTTAGAAATGCTTGCACCCAATATCCATACACAAAAAAATAATTATACAAGGTTTTTGATTTTGCAAAGAGAAGATGAGGTAACAGAAATAGCCGATGCAAATAAAGCTTCCGTAAATTTTAATACAGATCACTCCAAAGGCAGCCTTGCAAAAGTGCTTACTAAAATTGCAGAAGCAGGCATTAACTTAAGCAAGCTGCAGTCTTTCCCCATTCCCGGCAGCGATTGGCTGTATTCTTTTCATGCAGATATGGAGTTTGACACTGTGCAGCAGTTTCATAAACTGGTAAAAAATATTTTACCGCTTACCGATCATTTTAAAGTATATGGTATTTATAAAAAAGGGGCAATTAAAAAATAAAAAAATGGATACACTAATTAAAATTAAGCACACTAATTAATTCGGGTAATAAAATCTTATAATAAATGCAGACAGCAAAAAGATTGGAAGGTATAAATGAATATTATTTTTCTCAAAAACTGAGAGAGATAGAGGAGATGAATAAAGCCGGTAAAGAGGTAATCAATCTCGGTATTGGCAGCCCCGATTTGCCCCCGCACCCGGATGTAATAAAAGTTTTAAATGAGGAGAGTGCAAAACCAAATACACATGCTTATCAAAATTATAAAGGCAGCCCTTTATTAAGAAATGCCATGGCAGGCTGGTATAAAAAATGGTATAATGTTTCACTCGATGCAAACACAGAAATACTACCACTCATGGGCAGCAAAGAAGGTATTATGCACATCTGCATGACTTACCTTGATGAAGGAGATATTGCCTTAATCCCAAACCCAGGCTATCCTGCATATCGTTCGGCAGTAAGCCTTGCAGGCGGCGTGGCAGTAGATTATAATCTGCAAAAAGAAAATAACTGGATGCCTGGTTTTGATGCATTGGAAAAGCTGGATTTGAGTAAAGTGAAATTGATGTTTGTAAATTATCCCCATATGCCAACCGGGCAGTTACCGCTGGCAAACACAATGACTCAGTTGGTGGCATTTGCAAAAAAATATAATATTTTATTGGTACATGACAATCCCTACAGCTTTATTTTAAATGAGCAACCCATGAGTTTGCTAAGTACAGAAGGGGCCATGGAAGTAGCGTTAGAATTAAACTCCCTCAGCAAAAGCCACAACATGGCAGGCTGGCGTGTAGGTATGTTGTGTGGTGCAAAAGAGCGCATCAATGAAGTGCTTAAATTTAAAAGTAACATGGACAGCGGCATGTTTTTGCCCGTTCAGTTAGCTGCAGCAAAAGCATTAACGCTGGATGGGGAATGGTATAAAAGCGTAAATGAAATTTATAAAAAAAGACAAAAAAAAGTATTTGAATTATTGTATTTATTGCAATGTGATTTCAGCAACTCACAAGCCGGTATGTTTGTATGGGCGGCCGTTCCGGCAAAATATAAAGATGGCTACCAGTTAAGCGATGATGTTTTGCAACAGGCAAATGTATTCATCACTCCCGGTGGAATATTTGGTAGCCAGGGTGATAAATATGTACGGGTGAGTTTATGCAGCACAGAACAGAAAATTGAAGAAGCGATTAACAGAATTAAAAGCAGGCAAGAATTAGAGAATAAATAAAATGAAAGAATAATAAATGAACAAAAAAAATATTTCACACACAGAAAATAACACTAAAAAATTTAAGTTGTCAAAAATTTCCCCCGCCGGGGGAGGTTTGGTGGGGGCTATTGTCGGCGTGGGTTTAATAGGGGGTTCAATGGCATTGGCATTGAAAGAAAATGGCTTTGCCAAAAAAATAATCGGCGTTGGCAGAAGCGAAAGCAGTTTGCAAAAAGCAAAAGAATTGGGTATTATTGATGAAGCATTGTCACTGGAAGATGCGGTAAGGCAAAGTGATTTTATTTATGTGGCCATACCGGTTGATGCAACGATACCCGTGGTGCTGCAAATTCTGGATTTAATAAATGACAAGCAAATTGTAGTAGATGCAGGCTCTACAAAAAATGCCTTGTGTACCGCCGTTGCAAACCACCCCATGCGAAAGCAACTGGTGGCAACACACCCCATGTGGGGTACAGAATACAGTGGCCCCGAAGCTGCAGTGAGCGGCGCTTTTACAGGAAGATCATGTGTGATTTGTGAAAAAGAAAAAACTGATACTGATACATTAAAAATAGTGGAAGATATTTACAAGGCTCTGGGTATGCACATTATTTATATGGATGCGGTGAGCCACGATACTCATGCAGCCTATGTAAGCCATATATCTCATATCACTTCTTTTGCCCTGGCCAATACTGTACTGGAAAAAGAAAAAGAAGAAGATGCCATTTTTGAAATGGCCAGCGCCGGTTTTGAAAGTACCGTTCGTTTGGCAAAAAGTAATCCTGCTATGTGGGCGCCAATCTTTATGCAGAACAAAGAAAATGTGCTGGATGTTTTGAACGAACATATTTCTCAACTAAGAAAATTTAAAGCCAGCCTGGAAAAAGAAAATATGGAATATTTAATTGAGCTGATGGAAAATGCTAATAAAATAAAGAGAATATTAAAATAAAATATAGCAGCATAAACAAGAAAATAAAAGTTATTCATATAAACTAATTTTACAATGCAAACACAAACAACAACAATGAACAAAAACATTATGCAGGTATGGAATAAAAGGCCGATGATCATCAGTGGCCCCTGTAGTGCCGAAACAGAAGAGCAGGTAATTGCCACTGCACAGCGTTTGGCCGCCACCGGTAAAATAGACATGCTGCGTGCGGGCATCTGGAAGCCACGTACAAAGCCCGGCCTCTTTGAAGGCATTGGTGTAAAAGGCTTACCATGGATGGCACAGGCAAAAAAAATAACAGGCCTGCCCGTCACCGTAGAAGTGGCTACAGCAAAGCATGTGCAGGATGCGCTTCAGTTTGATGTAGATGTACTTTGGATTGGCGCCCGTACCACCGTAAACCCTTTTAGTGTTCAGGAAGTGGCCGATGCATTGCGTGGCGTTGATATTCCGGTGCTGGTAAAAAATCCAATCAACCCCGATCTGGAATTATGGACTGGAGCTATTGAACGCCTGCAAAAAGTTGGGCTCAAAAATATCGGTATGATACACCGGGGATTTTCTTCTTACGGTAATACCGAATTCCGTAATGCGCCCATGTGGCATTTGCCCATCGAAATGAAAAGAAGGTTTACAGATATGCTGCTCATTTGCGACCCCTCACATATTTGCGGCAACCGTATCATGCTGCAGTCTATAGCACAAAAAAGTATTGATCTTGATTTTGGCGGATTGATTATCGAAAGTCATATTGATCCCGATAATGCCTGGAGCGATGCAAAGCAGCAGATAACACCGGAGCGGCTCAGTGAAATGCTGGATGCCCTCGTTTGGCGGCACGAAAATACCAGCGAACAGGAGTTCCTAACGGCACTGGCTACCCTGAGAGAACAGATAAATCACGTAGATGATGAACTGCTTACCTTAATAGGGCAGCGCATGAAAATTGCTGATAAAATTGGAGCCTACAAACGCAGCAATAATATCACCATCCTGCAGACAAACCGGTGGAACGAAATATTAGACAGGGCTGCAGCAAAAGGAGAGAAGCTGGGGCTTAGTAAAGAATTTATTGTTCGATACATGGATGCGGTGCATCTGGAAAGTATAAATCACCAGAATAAAATAATGAATGAAGAATAAGCAGGAAGAAGAATGAAAGATGATGGCTGACAGATGATAGTGGGTAAGTATTTCTTTAATACCAGCACCAGTTTTTCATAGCATCATCCTGGAGTTTTTCCTGAGTGAAACGGAGGATCGCAATCCTTTCTTCAGCATACCATTACTCAACATTATAGGCCCGGGTAGAGATTAAAGCAGTTAGAAAATTTATGAGAAAAGAAACATTTAATTTTTCACAAAAAAAAGCAGACTATCTTTTTGATGCACCCTTCAGCGAAATAGAAAATTATTTTGCTAAAGAAAAAATCATCATCATCACCGATGGAAATGTTTTCGCACATCATGGGGCTAAATTTGATGGTTTTAAAATCATAAAAATCGCCGCAGGCGAGGCAAATAAAAATCAACAGACAATTGATGAAATTATAAACCAATTATTACAATTACAGGCAGACAAGCAAACCTGTATTGTTGGTGTAGGCGGCGGTGTAGTAACAGATATGGCGGGCTATGTGGCAAGTATTTACAAGCGTGGGGTAAAGCTTGCGCTGGTGCCCACTTCTATACTGGCAATGGTAGATGCTGCCATTGGTGGTAAAAACGGGATAGATGTTGGCTTATATAAAAATATGATAGGCACCGTTTACCAGCCAGATGTTATTTTATTTGATTATGATTTTTTACACACGCTGCCAGATGCAGAGTGGACAAATGGTTTTGCAGAAATTATAAAACATGCCTGTATAAAAGATGCGGCACTATTTTCTTTTTTAGAAGATAATAAAATAGAAAATTTTAAAACAGATAAAACTGCCATTGCCGGCTTGATAGAAAAAAATATTTCCATAAAAACCAGCGTTGTTTTAAATGATGAGTTTGAAACCGGTGAAAGGAAAGTTTTAAATTTCGGACATACCATCGGGCACGCCATAGAAAATATTTATCATTTACCTCACGGCCATGCTGTAAGCATAGGAATGGTTGCGGCCTCTGCTGTTTCCGAAAAAATAAACAATTTTTCTCCAGATGAAAAAAGGCAGTTGATAAAGTTATTGTTTCAATATCATTTACCGGTAAAGATGGAAATTGATACCAATAAAATTTGGGAAGTACTGCTGATGGATAAAAAAAGAGATGATGCAAATATGTCTTTTGTTTTGCTGGATAAAATCGGTACAGCAAAAATTGTTTCTATTCCTTTACTGAAGTTAAAAAGTTTAATAGAAGAATGCCTATAGTAGAGGTTATACCTTTTCAAAAGGTGTAACCCCTACGGTAAAAAATTCCAACAAATAATATTATGGAAGTTGTTATACAACCATCGCAGTTAAAAGGAGAAATTCATGCAGCCGCTTCTAAAAGTGCCATGCAAAGGGCTTGTGCGGCTGCGTTGCTGCACAATGGCGAAACTATTATTTCAAATCCCGGCCAAAGCAATGATGATCTGGCAGCATTATCCATCATAAAAAATTTAGGGGCAACCGTTCAAAAACCGGAAGATGGGTCAATTAAAATAACTGGCAGCAAATTATTAAACACTTTAAAAGCCCTTCCCTTTGGGGAGGGTTTGGGAGAGGCTATTAACTGTGGCGAAAGCGGGTTAAGCATCCGCATGTTTGCCCCTATTGCTGCATTAAGCAGTCATGAAATAACAATCACCGGCACAGGCAGCCTGCTCACCCGCCCGATGGATTTCTTTGATGAAATATTGCCACAGTTGGGCGTAAGCATACATTCCAATAATGGCAAACTTCCCTTAAAAATACATGGGCCACTACAACCAAAAAATATTACCATTGATGGTTCATTAAGTTCACAATTTCTTACCGGTCTTTTAATGGCGTTTGCCAAAGCAACCACGGAGCAGGTTACCATAACCGTTAGTAATTTAAAAAGCAAGCCATACATTGATCTTACTTTGCAGATGATGGCGCATTTCGGTTATAAAATAATCAATGAAAATTATGAGCACTTCGTTATTCAACCCGTAACCCCTAAACTCGTAACCCGTAACCCTGACCCCGTAACATATATTGTAGAAGGAGACTGGAGCGGCGCTGCATTTTTATTGGTAGCAGGCGCTGTTGCAGGTAACATATCGGTAAAGGGGTTGGATGTTTTTTCGGCCCAGGCAGATAAAGAAATTTTGCAGGCATTAATAATGGCAAAAGCAAGTATCAGCATTAAGCCGGAAGAAATAATTGTTTCTTCCAAACCTTTGGAGGCTTTTCATTTTAATGCAACTGATTGTCCCGACTTATTTCCGCCGCTGGTTGTACTTGCTGCTTATTGTGATGGCACGTCGGTTATTGAAGGTGTTAGCAGGCTTGAACACAAAGAAAGTAACAGGGCCTTAACTTTGCAACAAGAGTTTGGTAAAATGGGCGTAGCAATAAAATTGCAGAATGATCTGATGCTTATTACTGGCAGTGAAAAAATTAAAGGAACTAAAGTACATTCTCATCACGACCACCGCATTGCGATGGCTTGTGCTGTAGCAGCTTTAAAAGCAGAAGGGGAAACGGTTATTGAAGAAGCCGATGCTGTAAATAAATCTTATCCTGCATTTTATAAACATTTGCAGCAGTTGGGTGCAGCGATAAAGATTGAGCGTTAATTTGTAAATTTGATGAACATATATTTTTATGCATTATAATTAGTCTCTTTATAAAACCCGAAGAAATTATTTTCGATTTATTTGACCAATTGAGTGAATCCATGATTTAGTACAAACGACATAAAAATATTATTAAGGATATGAACAGTTTCGGAACACTATTAAGAATCACCATTTTTGGCGAATCACATGGCCCGCAGGTAGGCGTTGTTATTGATGGATGCCCCGCCGGCATTGCTTTAGGTGCCGATGATTTCAGCGAAGATATAGAAAGAAGAAAAGGCGGTACAAAAGGTACTACGCCCCGTAAAGAAGACGATCTCCCGGTTTTTTTATCCGGTGTGTTCAATAATAAAACCACCGGTGCACCTCTCACTATTATTTTTGAAAATAAGAATACACGCAGCAGCGATTATGAAAAATTGCGCAGCACACCGAGGCCGGGTCATGCAGATTTTGTAGCCTCTAAAAAATTTGGTGGGTTTGAAGACTACCGTGGTGGTGGACATTTTAGTGGCAGGCTTACTGTATGCCTTGTAGCTGCAGGCGTGGTGGCAAAAAAAATATTAGCGCTTGCAAATGCTGCCATAACATGCAAAGCCAGCATTAAAGAAATTGGTGGCGAAACAGACATTGAAAAAGGCTTACAAAAAGCAATTGATGCAAAAGACAGTATCGGCGGCATTGTAGAATGTATTGTAGAAAATTTACCGGTTGGCCTTGGCGAGCCTTTTTTTAATTCTGCTGAATCATTAATAAGCCATGCGGTTTTTTCTATACCGGCCATAAAAGGAATAGAGTTTGGTGCAGGTTTTAGTGCTGCAAAAATGTTTGGTACAGAACATAATGATGCATTGGAAAATGCAACCGGCAAAACCCTTACCAATCATTCGGGCGGAATTGTTGGTGGTATTACTAATGGCAATGATCTTGTTTTTCGTGTGGTGGTAAAGCCCACATCCTCTACACCAAAAGAGCAGCAAACCTTTAACCTGGAAACAGAAACCATTGAACCTTTTTCGGTAAAAGGCCGACATGATCTGTGCATTGCATTAAGAGTTCCTGTTGTGCTGGAAGCGGTTACAGCTTTTGTGCTGGCAGATTTATTAATGCTTGAGGGAAAGCTGAAAAGAACTTTTTAAAATGCCGGTACAGCTTTGCCAAAGCTTTGCAATGAGTTCCCTATTTTTAAGACGTTAGAGCTTTGGCAAAGGTTTAAAATAATTTAATATGAAATTTGTAATATTATTTTAGACAGCTTCTTAGTGATTCCCTTGGCTCTTACTTCCCATATATTGAGCAGGTATTGCCGATGGTGGGGAATTTTATATTCGTCCGCCCGGAACTGGTACTTGGCTTTTTGATGCCTTTTTCTACTTTGCTTTATACTTATACCAATTATAAATATTAATTAGTCCAATTTATACCTGCGAAGATATAGGGGAATTCACAGGTGCTTTTAATGTTTTCCTGTGATAAAGAATTTGTTGCGGCTGTTATAAATTCACTTACCTCATCGAGGGTATTATAAAGCTTATTGGTAAACTTTCTTTTTAGTATTGCCCAAATATTTTCTGCCGGGTTTAGTTCAGGGCTGTAGGGTGGTAAAAACAGTAAGCCAATATTTTCCGGGATTTTTAAAGTTTTTGCTTTGTGGAATGCGCCGTTATCCAGTACCATTATTTTAAACTCATCGGGGTTTTGTGTGGAAAAATTATCCAGGAAAACCTGAAAATTGGCAGCATTGCAGTGGGGCATTTCCAACAGAAATTTATCTCCGTTTACAGGGGAGAAG
>JANLQE010000337.1:0-1813 GCA_031367625.1 Bacteroidota bacterium | reverse complement strand
AAATTAAATAGCCATTTAATATCCTTTCAATTTCTTTTCCTTTCTTTTTAAATTCGATTAATATGGTTTCTGCGATGTAGTTTTCATCAAACGCATCAATTAAATGATTAATCGTTTCGCTTAAAGAACCCCGGGCCATAATACAAAAATGTATCTGATCCGGGTAGGTGAACCTTCCGTGGCCTTCGGCTATTAAAGCATTAATAGAACGGCCACTTCTTTTTATCTGGTCTGTTAGTTTAAATTTTTCTTCAGCCGGAAATTGGTTGGATAGTTTAATTATTTCAATTTTAAAAGCCCTTACCTTTTTCCAAAGTTCCAACTCTTCAAATCCAAAATTTTCGCTGGACATAATGTACTTTATTTACTTTTTATCCTTTATTTACTTTGTAACAATCAACTGCTTATTCGTTCTGTAACAGGTGCCTTTAAACACTGCCACTGTATGATTATTCTGATTGGTTATTGTGATATGGTATAACCCTGTACTTTTTCCGTTATGTAATTCTTTTGCTTCTGCGGTAAGCTCATCAGCAACATGTACGGGCTTTAAAAAATTAATAGAAGTATCCAGTGCCACTGATAATATATTCCGGTTGTTACAGGCAAATGCAAAGCAACTGTCGCCCAAAGAAAATGCAATGCCGCCATGCACAATGCCAAGGCCATTCATCATTTCAGGCCGTACTGTCATTTTTATTTTGCTGTAGCCTTCCCTTATTTCAATAATTGAAATGCCCAGCCACTGGCTGAAGAGATCGTCACTCATCATGTGTTCGACAACAGAACCGGGATTAGTATGATTCATATTGATTAAAAATGAAATTTATTGTGAAGTAATATTTTTAAATAATTTTTAAATTCAAGGCTTTGTAATTTCCTTATGTTTCAAAATAATCTTTTTTTATCAAGATAATCCAGGTGCTATTCTCCTTTAAAATTTGGTGCTCTTTTTTCCAGGAATGCGGTTATGCCTTCATTGTAATCAAAAGTATGTGCAGCTTTATATTGTAATTCATCTTCGAGTTTTAATTGCACCGGCAATGAATTATTAAGCGAAGCATTTAATGCCATCTTGGTATATGCCAAACCTTTGGCGGGTAATTTAGAAAGTGCTACAGCAATTTTCATACTCTCTTCTGCAAAATTTTCATCTGCAAAAACTTTATAAATCATTCCTATTCTTTCTGCTTCTACTGCGTTTACTTTATCGCCAAGCATCATTAAGGCGCTGGCTTTTTGAAAACCAATAAGCCGGGGTAGCGTAAAAGTGCCGCCGCTATCTGGTATTAACCCAATTTTGCTGAAAGCCTGAATAAAAGACGCTGAAGTGGTTGCTACCACTGTATCGCAGCACAAGGCAATATTAGCACCGGCACCGGCGGCAACACCATTTACAGCGCACAGTACAGGTTTTTCTATGTTGCGGATCATTGTTACAATCGGGTTATAATGCTCGGCTAATATTACGTCAAAGCCCGGTGGGTTGGGGCCGGTAAGTTCTCCCAGATCCTGCCCGGCGCAAAAAGCTTTTCCGCTGCCGGTGATATAAAGAACACTTACTTTTTTATCTGCTGCACAACCGGCTAATATTTTTTGTAAGGCCAGCGCCATTTCCCGGTTAAAAGAATTAAATTTTTCCGGCCTGTTAAGGGTAATGATGGCAATATTGTTTTTTATTTCTAAAAGAATGGAAGGCATATTTAAAATTGTAAAGTGAAATACTAATTTATGCAAAAGTTATAAGGCAAAGTTCATTAAATAAATTTCTAATTAAAAGTAACCTTGAGGTAAATTGTTCAATAGATGTTTT
>JANLQE010000295.1:0-4163 GCA_031367625.1 Bacteroidota bacterium | reverse complement strand
TGAACATCAAAGCCTTTTTCAAAGTGGTTGGTTTATAGAAGGATTGCTATCGCAAACGCTTATTGTACACATGATACGGACAAAGAAAATTCCTTTTATACAAAGCTGGGCTACTGCACCGGTAGTGGCATTAACGTCACTGATTATGCTGATTGGAATAGCTATTCCTTTTTCGCCATTTGCAAGTGCTATAAAGTTGCAGCCATTGCCTTTAAGTTATTTCCCCTGGCTTATTGCCATACTAGCGAGCTATTGCCTTCTTACACAAGTGGTAAAAAATTGGTTTATCAAAAAATTTAGTCAGTGGTTATGATACATTCACAAAAATTAATTTTATTAATGCTATTAAGCGGAGCATTTTTAAAAGGTACCGCTCAAGATAATTATGAAATACAGGTATATGGTGCTGCTACTGTAAAAAAGGGTAGCACCATGTTTGAATTGCACAGTAATTACACCACATCGGGCACAACAGAAACTAAAAATGGAGTTTATCCAACCAACCATATAGTGCATGAAACGGTTGAGATTACACATGGGTTTACCGATAATTTTGAAATAGGTTTTTATTTGTTTAATGCTATTGGCAGTGATGGTAGAACTGCTTATGTGGGTAGTCATATCCGGCCACGCATTGCAGCCCCCGAAAAGTGGAAATTACCTTTTGGGCTTAGCTTATCTGCTGAAGTAGGTTATCAAAAAAAACAATACAGCGAAGATGACTGGTCTATAGAAATAAGACCCATCATTGATAAAACTATCAATAAATGGTATGTAGCTTTTAACCCAGCATTTGATAAATCTCTTCACGGGTTAAACAAGAATCAGGGTTTTACTTTTTCGCCCAATGTTAAAGCGAGTTACGCAATATCAAAAATTATAGCTCCCGGTATTGAATATTATGGTTCAGTTGGACCGGTGAATAAATTTCTTCCATACAATCAACAAAATCAACAATTATTCTTAACCTTGGATGTTGATTTTTCACCGGATTGGGAATTGAATTTTGGGTATGGCTTTGGGCTTACCATTGCTACCGATAAATCTATTATAAAAATGATATTGGGAAGACGCATTAATTGGAACCATAGGAAAAAATAGTAAAACTTAGTTTATTAAAGGATTTATTGAATAGCTTTAAGATAAATAATAATTAATAAAATCAGCCGCTCAATAATCGGTTTAAGAAGATGAAAAAAATAATTTTACTCATTGTAATCATTTCAAATTCAATAACTGTTTTTGCCCAATCCACAATAGACAGCAGTAAAAAATGGTCATGCCATTTTCAGTTAACGGTCATCAATCAAAACCATCTTTCTTTTAAAGCAAAATATTCAGGTGATAACAGTTTAATCAATGCTGCAGAGCACAAAAAATTATCACTTACCACTACATTATTTTTAGGAAGAAAGCTTTGGAAAAATGGCACACTGTATTTTAATCCGGAAATTGCCGGCGGTTCCGGTATCAGTTCTGCAAAAGGTATTGCAGGTTTTACCAATGGCGAAACCTTTCGCATTGGCAGTACAGAACCTGCATTGTATATAGCAAGATTATATTTGAAACAGTATTTTGCTTTAAAGAATACAGGATATGATTCAGTGGCATCAGATGCCAACCAGATAGAAGAAAAAATTCCAACCTCACGTATTACAATATCCGCAGGTAAAATAAGCCTCTCCGATTTTTTTGATAACAATGCTTATAGCCACGACCCACGTAAACAATTTATGAACTGGTCGCTGATGAGTAACGGTGCATGGGATTACCCTGCCGATACAAGGGGTTACACCCAGGGTATTGTGGCAGAATTTATTAAACCTGGTTATGCTGTTCGCTTTTCATCTGTATTAGTACCAAGAAAAGCAAACGGATTAAAATTAGATTATAAAATAACAAAAGCACATTCCGAAACTTTAGAATTAGAAAAAAACTGGAAGAAAAAAAGGGCAGGCACCATAAGGTTTTTAGCTTTTCATACAATATCGCAAGCACCCACATACAGCAATACAATAAATGAAGTGAAACGTGGTGACAGTACAAGTGTAGATGAATACACAGGACTACAGGAATGGAAAAAATATGGTGGGGTTAAATACGGATTTGGAATAAATGCCGAACAGGAATTATCAAATACAATTGGCTCTTTTTTTAAAGCCAGCTGGAACGATGGAAAAACAGCCACCTGGGCATTTACAGAAATAGACAGGAGCATAAGTGCAGGCATAAATATAAAAGGCAATGGTTGGAAACGCCCCAATGACAATATCGGTATAGCACAGGTAGTCAACGGTATTTCAAAAGACCATCAGGCTTTTTTAAATGCAGGTTTATATGGTTTTATTATTGGTGATGGAAAACTTAATTACGGTGCCGAAGCAATTACAGAAATATATTATCAGGTTAAATTAACCTCTTCATTTTATGCTTCATTCGATTATCAATTTGTAAATAATCCTGCATATAATAAAGACCGTGGCCCGGTAAATGTATTTGCCATACGGGGGCATGTGGAATTTTAAAATTAATTTTATAAATGGAACACAATCATTCACACCACAATCATTCCGGGCATAGCCACAGTCACGCACCCGTAATTACCAATTTAAATAATGCATTTATTACCGGCATCGTTTTAAATTTAGTATATGTAATCATACAGATTGTAATTGGTTTACGCATCAATTCCCTGTCTTTACTTTCCGATGCAGGACATAATTTTTTAGATGTGGCAGGTTTGGCTTTGGCTATGATGGCATTTAAACTGACCAAATCAAAATCAACTGAAAAATATACTTACGGATATAAAAAATCTTCTATCCTCATTTCATTACTCAATGCCGTTATTTTATTAGTCTCAATTGGGGCTATCGGTTACGAAGCCATTTTCAGGTTTCAGCATCCGCAGCCATTGCCGGGAATAACCATTGCAGTTGTTGCAGCAATCGGCATTGTAATAAATGCAGTTTCCGCCTTTATGTTTTTCAGGGATAAAGAAAGCGACATAAATGTAAAAGCTGCTTTCTTACATTTAGCCTCGGATGCCCTGGTATCACTGGGTTTGGTTGTTGGCGGAATTATTATTTATTACACCCATTTGTATTGGATAGACCCACTACTGAGTATTATAATTTGTTTGGTAATAATTGCCAGTACATGGAGTTTACTAAAAGACAGTTTACGCCTTTCAATGGATGGGGTACCCAATAATGTTGACATACAAAAAGTAAAAACCGAAGTAATGAAAATAGATGGTGTAAAAGATTTTCACCACTTGCATGTATGGGCAATAAGCACTACCCAAAATGCAATGACAGGGCACCTGGTAGTTTCAAACGAACTAACGGCTACTCAAATTTCAATACTCAAAAATAAAATAAAGCACAATTTAGAACACCTGAACATCCATCATTCCACTTTAGAAACAGAAACCGAAATTTGTAAAGAATTAATTTGCGGCGAAGAAGAACAAGAATAAAAGTATCTATCTACATGGCAGCAACCACATTAAAAGAAAGATTTTCAGCCTTAAATAATCTTCCCGCTTTTTTTAAGTTGGTATGGCAAACAAGCCCACGCCTTACTGTTACCAGTGCATTGCTTCGCCTGCTGCGTTCTGCTATACCCGTAGGCATTTTATTTGTGGGTAAATTAATTATTGATCAGATTGTATTATTAAGCCAGGGTCCGGCAAATATTTCTCATACTTATTTATGGCAATTGATAGCTGTTGAATTTGGCCTTGCAATTCTTTCGGATGGCTTAAGCCGTTTAACGCTGCTGGTAGATAGTTTATTAAGTGATTTGTTTAGTAATTATACCTCTGTAAAGATCATGCAACATGCCTCCATACTGGATCTTGACCAGTTTGAAGATTCTGAATTTTATGATAAATTAGAGAGAGCCCGGCAGCAAACAGTAGGCCGTACCATTTTACTTTCGCAGGTGCTGAGCCAGGTGCAGGATTTAATTACCATGGGGTTTTTGGCAGCCGGGCTTATTGTTTTTAATCCCTGGCTGCTGTTGCTTCTTTTAGTAGCTGTTATACCTGCGTTCATAGCAGAATCTTATTTTAATGATAAAGATTATACCCTATCCCGGAGCCAGACACCTGAGCGAAGAGAACTGGATTACATTCGCTTTATTGGCGCCAGTGATGA
>JANLQE010000275.1:0-2825 GCA_031367625.1 Bacteroidota bacterium | reverse complement strand
TCATATTTTATATACTTTATATCGTATTTTATAAACACCGGAACCCTTAACCCAATGCTTGCACTTAGCTTTTCAGAAATAGTAATATCATCATTTGCATAAAAAGAAAGCAAGGAAGAATATTTTCTCTCTATGCTATCTAAATTAGGTTTATTGATGTTGCCACTCCTTGGGATTTTTGCAGATGTTGTAGAAGGAAATAAAGTGCTGTAAGCATAATTAAATCCTGCTTTTATAGAATGATTTGATGAAGGAAAATAACTGAAATCTGTTTTTAGGTTTACATCTTTTATGCCGGTATAAAGCTGTGCATAATACTGGTCTTGTGTGGTAGTAAGGCTTAAATGATAATCGTTATAAATGAAGGAGGTATTACTAAATAATTTTTTATTAAATAAATGATTCCATCTTACTGTACCTGTTGTATTGCCAAAATTAATTCCATAATTCAGGCTGCTGGCTCCTGCATACTTTGCATTATCCAATCCTTTAAAAAAGCTGAGGTATAATTTATCTTTTTTTCCTAACTCAAAATTTGCTTTGGCATTTATATCATAAAAATAATAGTTGGTATTATTTTTATTTTTAGGCACAACCGCTTTAGCAATTAAATCTAAAAAAGTCCTTCTTGCAGAAATAATAAAAGATGATTTATTTTTTGTAATTGGGCCTTGCAATGTGAGGTTAGATGAAACTAAGCCAATACCACCTTCGCCACTAAATTTCTTTTTATTTCCTTCTTTCATGGTAATATCTAAAATAGAACTTAACCTGCCTCCATATTGTGCAGGATAGCCACCTTTAATTAAAGTAACGCTGTTGATGGCATTGGTATTAAAAGTGCTGAATAAACCAAACAAGTGATTGGGATTATACACCGTTGCTTCATCTAACTGTACTAAATTTTGATCGGTATTACCACCACGTACATAAAAACCAGTTGTACCTTCCTGCCCCGATTGCACACCTGGCAACAACTGAACAATTTTTAAAATATCCCTTTCGCCTGCAATGGCAGGCAAGGTTTTTATCTGCTTCATGGGTATGTTTATCACACTCATTCTTGCTTTGGTAATATTGTTGTTATTTTTTGATGAACTTACAACAACTTCGGTAAGGCTGTTCAATTTTTCCTGTAGATTAAAATCCAAAATTTGATCAGCCTTACCACGAATAGTAAATACTTGTGGCTGATATCCCTGATAAGAAATAACAATCCCTACAGAATCTGCCTGCTTTACCGAGATGGAATAAAAGCCATAAGAATTAGTTGTAGTGCCCTTTTTTTCATTCGTTACATACACACTTGCACTTATAAGAGCTTCGCCTGATTTAGTATCTTTTACATAACCACTAAGAGTGATTTTTTTCTGCGCAATTGCTAAAAATGGAAGCAGTGACATCAACAGCAGTATAATATTTTTTTTCATTAATATTTTTTGTAAAAAATTTTGAAGTAGCTGGCTTAACGGTATAAGATTTAAAAATAGCCCCTCAACATTAAGAAGAAGGGGCTATAACCACCCTCTGGTTTATGAAAACGCCTAATCGCTCTTATGTGTTTCACACTCACAGCCTCCACCAACTTTGCCACCTATCCCTGTGCTATCCTCATGCTGTCCATCCTGGTGTGCTTCAATTTCTTCTTTAATAAAAGTTCCGTTATTTGCAAACTGTGCTAATTTTTCTACATTGGCTGTTGTGATAAAATAAGCACAAAAAGCTACACTGTCTTTATTGAACCAGGTAGTTACAGTTGTTGCCGGATACCGGACGGTAAATGAATCTTTAACTACCTGCGGTACTAAATTGGCAGTCACTACCGGGCAATAATTTTCTGCTTTTTCTTTTCGCTCTTTTTTGCAGGAAATAAAGATTAAAGCAGCAGATAACGTAATCATTATTCCTATAAATGTTGCAGAAGCGGTTGTTAAAAAAGATATTTTTTTCATTATTTTTATTTTAATGATTTCAAAAATTATATAAATTCATATCACTCACTTTTACCATTTTTATTTTTTTTATACCTCAAATCGGGGGTGCCATCATTTTTTACGGAGCCTGCAGGTATTTTATTATAACGCTTATCCGGCGTGCCATCTTTTTTAAGAACAACAGGAGTGGATCTTGCTGCTGCTGGCTTTGCAACAGGAGTTTGCGTTGCCACTGTTTTCGGTTTTTCTGCCGGGGGAATTTTAGAAAGTGATTTTGGCATTTCCGCCAGCTTTGCCGGAGCAACCGTTGGTTTTGCCGGAACTGCTTTCATTTTATTTTCTGCTTTTTTTACAGGGGTGGTAACAGCCTGTGCCATGCCTGATACATTGAACCCAATAAGTGCAATAAATGCGATTAATACTTTTTTCATTTTTCTGTTTTTTTTATGTGTGTGAAATAAATTATTGAATGTTTCCGTTTGCAACTACTTTGCTTATTTGTGTGGCACTGTAATGGACATTAAAATACCTGGAAGGTTTTATGATACTATCATAAATAAACGGCACTGTTGTTCCCGCAGAGGAAGTGCCGGAGTTTATATTATGTGTTGCACCCGTGGCCTGTGCACCGGTGCCTTTAACACTGGTTAGTGGAACAGCAATGTTTATGGGTATTGCAATACTGCCATTGTGAATGTGCATCACCATCACCGTATCTTTTTATAGTATTTTGCAACGTAATATTTATATTAAAAGAGTGGTCGGCATTTTCTGCAATAACTGCTTTGCCATTGATAGTATTTTCTGCTGTTGGGGTCAATGTAATTTCTTTAGTTCTCAATGTTGCGGTAGTAGCTGCTACATCTTTCTTTTCGCAGGAAGAAAAAGAAA
>JANLQE010000249.1:0-2335 GCA_031367625.1 Bacteroidota bacterium | reverse complement strand
CAGGTTCTGAGGCCGCTTAACGACTCCGCATTGCCGAAGCGGGAAACTATTAGTCCGTCTGTATATGCAAACCAGCCGGTACTATTATCATCGTTTAGTCTCTGTTCCTGCGAATAAGACGGCCTGGCATATATTATCAGTACTATACTAAAAAAAATATGCTTACTTGCTTTCAACAGTTCTATACTTTTATAATACATTTTTAGGCAATCTATCTTCCCCTTCAATATAGTGTTCATGTGTTGCAACGGGTTTATTATTTCTGTGCATCCGCATTTGAAAAACGCTTACCAGCATTGAAAATGCCATAGAGAAATAAATGTATCCTTTTGGAATCTCAATGCCAAAGCCTTCGCTTACCAGGGCAAATCCGATCAGCAATAAAAATGAAAGCGCCAGCATTTTGAAGGCAGGATGTTTGTTTACAAAATTGCTGATTGGCTCTGCAGCTACCAACATTATTAAAACAGAAACAATAACAGCAACATACATTATCCATACTTCTTTAACCATACCTATTGCTGTAATAATAGAGTCAATTGAAAAAACCATATCCATTATTAAAATCTGCAAAATAACCGGAGCAAATGTTGCAGCTTTAATTTTTCTGGTTTTGTTGCCTTGCTCTCCTTCCATTTTATGATATATTTCTGCAGAGCTTTTATACAATAAAAACAATCCACCTAATATCAATATCAAATCTTTGGCTGATATACCCTGATTGAAAAGGGTAAATAAATCATTGTTTAATTTCATTATTAATGTCACTATTGCCAATAATCCCAACCGCAATACCATAGCCAGCAGTAAGCCATAGCGCCTTGCCTTTTTTTGCTGATGTTTAGGCAATTTATTGGCTAAAATGGATATAAAAATTACATTGTCTATTCCTAAAATAATTTCTAACGCTATTAAAGTTAGAAGGGAAATAATAATTTGATAATCCATAAACTGACCCTTTAATTTACTATTTCTTTTTCTAAAATAGGTAATCCGGTTACATCGCTTTTAATCTTATCATAAAAATTCGCAGTTATATGCACAATAGGGTTAGCCATCATGTAAAAGTTAACATCCGGAAATTCATTCGTTAAACTTGCTTCTATTTCGCTAAACAAAAAACTTTTGGTTGCGAACCGGATAGTATAAACTTCAGCATGTACTTTTTTATGTGAGGAGTTTAAATGATAAGAATCTACAGCATGACCAACTACAACACTCAACGCAAATCTGTTTTTCAGGATGCTATCTACAACAGCATCAGCTTTTTCTTTATTGGATATAATAAGATTGAATATAATCATTTGAACAAGAGTATTATATAGCTAAAAAATAAATTAAATCAGAAATTCAGGCAGGTTTTTACACCCGCCTGAAAGTGATTTTTATTCAGGATTGTTTATGCTTTGTCTTTTAAATTCAACAATATCTTTTCGCCTTCCTGTTATTTTTGTTTTACGTTTTCTTATTTGCTTTTTCAGCGTCTCAACACCTTGTGCTACGGCTTGTTCAAATTTTTTGTATTGCGTACTTACCAGCAAGTCGTTGCCAGGAATAAATAGCCTTATGCTGCAAATTTTATTCTCCTTCGTAGCCGAACTGTCAAGCCTGAGGCAAACCTCACTTCCAATAATTTCTCCATATAAACGGGACAGGTTGTTTATTTTTTCGTTCACAAAATTTATGAGATTCTGGCTGGGAGAAAATCCGGGAGATTGAATATTGATTTTCATAATTTTTATTTTAAAATGTGATTTAATTTTTTTAAAAGATGTTTTAATTAGGAGTATTAATAATTAGAGTATCATCATAAAAACTTACTTCACCTGTTGTAATATCATGTGTGCCGCCAGCAATCCCTATTGTACCGGCTTCAATCATTTCCTTTAAAATAGGGCTGCGTTCCATAATGGCATGTACTGTTCTTTTTACATTGATGGCGGCTACTTTTTCTACAAATTCACTATTGCCCGAATTACGATTTTCTGTTACTGTTTTTTCATCATAAACCGCTGGCTGTATTTTAGAAAGCAAAGCAGTAAGGTTGCCCATTTCCACATGGTCGCAGGCACCTTTTACTGCCCCACATTTTGTATGACCCAAAACCACTATTATTTTGGAGCCGGCCACTTTGCAGCCAAACTCCATGCTGCCCAGAATATCTTCATTGATGATATTGCCGGCAATACGAATGCTAAACACATCTCCCAATCCCTGGTCAAAAATCAACTCTGCCGATGTTCGGGAATCTATGCAGCTTAATATAACTGCAAACGGATGTTGTCCGTCTGATGTTTCATTTGCCTGTTGCAACAGGTTACGGTTTGTTTTCAGG
>JANLQE010000216.1:0-1529 GCA_031367625.1 Bacteroidota bacterium | reverse complement strand
CCCCGCTGATCCGCAATGCTTACTGTACAAAAATGTTTACCAAAATAAAAACCCTGATACAAAAGGACCGGAAGCTGCAATGGATCTTATTGCTGGGATTGGTTATCCAACTGATTACCTGCCTAAAAGCAATCGGCTTTTCCAATTTTGACCAGCATTTCTCTGTAGTAGAGTTCTCTTCTTACCAGTTGGGTAATGAGAATGCTGCTCATTATGCATTTGAACTGGAAAGCAAGATAAGGCCCACCCTGCAGGTCTATCTGTTCTCTGCTTATTATAAAGCCTGTTTGTTTGCAGGTATCGAAGATCCCTACCTGCAGCTTACCATCCTGCGGATCATGATGGGGTTATTCATGTTTTTTATTTTTAACCTGATTGCCCTTTATTATTTTAAAAAGGAAAAACCGAAAATTTTATATGCTGTACTACTGATGCTGAATTTTTCCTGGATCTTTCCATACACCCGGACATTGTACAGTTCCGAAATGCTATCAGGTCTTTTCTTTTTTGCCGGCATTGCTTTATACGATTACAAAAAAGATAAAGCCCCTTCCTATCTTTTTTTATTACTGATAGGTTTCCTGCTCTGCCTGTCTTTTTATTTTCGGTTCCAGGTGGGTTTTGCCATTGCCGGTTTTGGCCTGTGGATGCTGTTCGTTGAAAAAAAATATAACCGGTTGCTACCCCTCGCAGCCGGATTCATTATTGCGTTTTTGCTAAACATGTATTTAGATTATCGATTTTATGGCGAATGGGTGTTTACCCCTGTACGCTACTTCCAGACAAATATCCTGCAGGGCAAAGCAGCTGAATACGGTACTTCCAGTTTTCTGAAATATATCGGGCTGCTGGTAGCTGTTATCACCTCGCCGCCATTCAGCGTTATACTTTTGTATTATAGTATAAAAACATTTTTTATAAAATATTACAAGCATCCCGTTTTTATCAGTGTATTTTTACTTATTATCGGGCATAGCATTATCGGGCATAAAGAAGAAAGGTTTCTCTATCCCATTTTCAGTGCTTTGCCGCTGATAGCCGGATGGAGCCTGCCCGGCCTGTTCAATTATTATGAGCACTGTAAAAAATGGATAGCTTATCTAATTAAGGCTGCATTGATTCTTACCATTGTAGTAAATACAGTTTTGCTATTGCTGTTCACTTTTATTCCTTATGCACAGACGGTTGATTTTGGTCATAGCCTGAAAAAGAAGTTTGGCAATACTCCGGTTACTATTTATTGCCTTTACCGTACCCCTTATGAAACGATGAGTGGTGTGCCGATGATCTTTTATCAAAATGGCGTAAAGAACCTGGATCTTAGAAAAGTTCATTCTCCTGATTCGCTCCGCTATTTAACAGATAAGGGTACTTATATCGCCACTACCTATAATGAAATAAAGCCCAACCTTTCTATGATGGATAGCCTGGGATATAAACCGGTTGCTTATTCATCAAAAATCCTTTGGAGCATTAACCGGTTTTTGCATTCAAAGAAAAAGCCTACGGTTAATGATGCCTGGGTATTA
>JANLQE010000215.1:0-10441 GCA_031367625.1 Bacteroidota bacterium | reverse complement strand
AGAAATAATATCCCTTACCGTGCTGGCACTTTCATAATCTTCTTTCTCCAGCAATTTTGATAATATATCATAGAGTTCTTCTAAAGTGTATTGCTCCAACTGCCCTCTTTTATGGGAGAAAATTTTTCCTTCTTCGGGTTCGCCAACAGCCAGTTCTGCCAATAATTTTTCGCTTATAAAAATGGGGCACTTTTGCCGGATGGCTAAGGCTATTGCATCAGAAGTGCGGCTGTCTATTTCAATTAATTTTTGGTTACTGTCTTTAATAACAATTACCGAAATAAAAGTACTGTCTTTTAAACTGCAGATTTTTACATATTCCAAATGGGCGTTTAATAATTGGATGGTGGTTAAAAAAAGGTCGTGTGTAAGCGGACGAACCGGCTGCATTTGTTCTAATGCCACAGCAATGGCCTGTGCTTCCTGCAGACCAATGATGATGGGCAATCTTCTGTTGCTGTTTATTTCCTGCAATACCATTACAAAATTACCTGCACTGCTGGTGCTGGCATTTAGTGCACTTATATTTAATTCTACATTTTTCATTTTTTTTGAACCACTAAGGCACAAAGACACTAAGCGGCACTAATTTTTTTTAAACCACTAAGGCGCAAAGGCACTAAGCGGCACTAAGTTTTTTTGAACCACTAAGGCGCAAAGCGGCACTAAGTTTTTTTTGAACCACTATGGCGCAAAGGCGCAAAGCAGCACTGAGTTTTAAAGAATTATTCGTTTTATTCCATCCTTTATTAATGGAACATGAAAGTTTATCAGAAGCCCTATTCTCTTACCTGTTAATTTTAAATAACTCAATATTTGAGCTTGCCATACCGGATGATAATTTTCCTGTGCTTTAAATTCAACTATTACTAAATCATCCACCAATAAGTCAAGTCTTAAACCATCATCAATAATAAGAGATTGGTATATAATTGGAACCTCTTTTTGTTTCTCATATTTTATTTCTCGTTTAGATAATTCATAATAAAAACATTTTGCGTAAACACTTTCTAATAACCCCGGCCCCAATTCTTTGTGTATTTTAAAAGCAATATCAACAATTTGTTTTGCTAAGTATTCTTCTCTTTCAGTAAGTTTATCATACATACCCTTTGTGTTTCTTTGTGCATTTGAGCCTTCGTGGTTCACTTAACTGCGTTTAATTCTTTTTCCAATTCATCCAGTAACTGCAAATGTTTTTCTGTTTCAATAATTAATTGTTCATCGTTGGTAAGCGATTTTATTTCGTTGGCTTTTGCAATCATATCGTTGTAGCGTTCTGTATTAAAACCTTCATCGGGGTTACTCACTTTCCAGCTTGCTTCTAAATAATTTAATAATGTAACTGCTCTTTCACTGGGGAAATCATTAGCACCTCGAACTGATAATGCTTCATCATAATAATTCAATGCTTTTTCAAAATTATCAGTTCGGTTTCCCTGCGGATATTTTGCATAGGCATTCGCAAAGTTGTTACATATCATTCCAAACTCATAAGGAAAATCTACCTTGTTATAATATTCCAATGCTTCGCTGAAAGATGTGGCAGATAAAGCTGCCCAAATACTTCTCTTTTTATTTTCATCCGGCAGTTCTGCATAAATAACCCCCAACTGATGATGAATATCTGCAAATACATCAGGCGCTTCATCCTTTTTAAAAACCTGTAAAGCTTCGTGGTAGGCTTCCAATGCGCTGCGGTAAAATTGAGGGTTACCGCTGTGCGCCCAATCGTAAAATAAACGGCCACGAACCAGTTGCGCCTGCGCTGTCATTTCATGTTGTCCTTCCTCTTTAAAATACGTAACGGCTTTATTTATGTAGCCCAAAGATTCAGAATAGCTATTACTGAAATTAGCAATCGTTGCTGCATCCATCCATAAAAATGCAGCAATGGTTTTGTGATTATTTTTATCAAAAAACTGGAGCGTTTCCCATAAGCGGTTTTTCAATTCTGCAATCAACTCTTCATCATAAGGAAAACTTAACTGCTTCATAGCTGCCTGGCACCAAACCCTTTCCAGTGCATACTTTGGGTAATCTTCCAGTGTTTTAAAATGCTGTTGATTTAATAATTTTATTGCCGCTTCGCTAGCGCCATTGTCAATTAAAAATGTTGCATAATATTTTAAAGTGAAGGCTTTGTATGATGGTTCAAAAGCCAATTGCAAGGCATCGGCATAATGTGCTTCAATGGCTTCTGCATTAATGTCGTTACTGTAATGGCCATAATTTAATGCAATGGCCACATTATGATTAAATGCATAATTTTCGAAAGGATGAACAAATTTTGTGCGGCTTAAAATGTTTTCTAAAGCACTGTCAGCTTCTTCGCCTTTTGTAATGGATTGTATTAAATCAAAAATGTTGAGCATGGCCGGCCAGGCAGTAAAATATTGAGGATACTTTTCTTCGTTGCCCAACATGCCAAACACCACTCCCAGAAAATAATTTTTATTAAATGGTATTTCAGAAGGAAAAATAATTGCCGGACGTTTATCCAACAAATCAGGCCTTATGTGAATACGATTTTCGTTTATGTAAATGGCATTGGAAACAGCAGGCATAATTGTATCAGTGTGCTGCACTGCGACCAATTCATCCAGGCGTTCAATAGATTCTATATACTCATGAATGGTGGGTGCATCTAATGAATCCTGATAAAATACATACAATAATTTTTCGCTCATAATTACAATTTTATTTTTAAAATGTGCAATGATTCTTCTGTAGCAAATTCAAGGTTACGGTCCTGTTCATTTATATCATTATCCAATGCCAGCTCCTGAATAGAAATTGATTTATCGCCTGCTGCGTTTTTACTCTTCAGCATTTGCTGACTGGATTTATGCAAATTTTTAAATAATTCTTCGCTTGCTGGTGCAGCCATAAAACTATTGTCTTTTGCATAGTAAACACTCAGCACCACAGTTTCTTTACCAAAAATTTTTTCTGCAATATTTTTTTTTATACAGATATGTGAAGCCTCTAAATAAACATCACTATCAGCAACAAATGATTTAGCACCGGGTATAGTTTCTTTAGGCAGATGTATCATAGCTTTTACAAATCGTTTAAAATGGTTGCAATTAATTTATCGCCTGCATTCTTTACGCTATCACTCAGCTCCATATTTATTTTTATTTCGGAAATGGCTACCAGGTAAACCTGGATTTTATTTTCAGGAAATTCATCACCCATCATTTTTTTTGCATAACTAAGTGCCTGGTCCCATTTCATGCCGTGTAAAAAAACCATGGGGTCATCCTGTATTTGTGCATTTATTTCGGAAGCTGGTAAACAAAATAACTCACCATCGGGCTCGCCGGAATTAATTACACCATCCACAATAATAATCCGCTGATGTCCCTTTAGTTTAAATAAAATTTCAAAAGCAGAAGTACCCATATCAAACACACTGATATCTTTCCGGTGTTGCAAATGTTTTTGTAATTCATTCACAACGTACACACCAATGGCATCATCACTTCTAACGGGATTTCCAAAACCAAGAATAGCAGTTTTTAAAGCGGTAATTGTTTCCATACTTCAAGTTAATTATATTTTTTCAGCTACATGAAGAATAATCATGAAAAAGAAAACCCGTCATGAGAGCGTGACGGGTTTTAATGATTTTTCATTTATTTCTTTGGTGCAATTATAATTTAAACCGTGCTAGTTCTTTACCCGATTTGTTGTCGTGTGCATGTACGGTACACACCAAACAACTGTCAAAAGAACGGGCAACCAGACCTACTTCTACCGGATCATTTTCATCTTCAATTTCTAATCCCAGTAAAGCAGACTCAATAGCACCGGAATTTCCTTTCTCATCTTTTGGACCTACGTTCCATGTAGTGGGTGCTACAATCTGGTAATTTTTTATAACACCATCTTTAATATCAATCCAGTGTGCCAATGCGCCACGTACAGCTTCTGTAGCACCAAAGCCTTGCCCATCCTGCTCTACAGGCTTAATGTAAAATTCATCATCCAATCTTATCTGTCCTAACCACTCATTGAGATTTGTATATAGCCGGGCCATTTCATGCATGCGTGCCAGGTTGCGTACAAACACACTTGGCCCCATTTTTTTCATGATGTCGCCAAACAATGGATCCTGTATCTGGTGTGGTAAGTTAGCGGGGTTGGCATTCATAATTACCCTTGCCAACGGCCCTGCTTCAGCGGCCATGCCCATATATCGGGGAGCCTTAGCCCAACTGTATTTACCGGAAAAATCTGTTTTATCTAAAGCACTTGATTTGGTTGGGATGGGTGCTTCTTCTTTAAAAGGATGTGCAGCCGGTGTATCCTGATACCAGCTATGTTTTACATGTTCAATAATCTGGTTCTGGTCAAACACATGGTAATCTTTACCATCATAAAAACCACTTGACTGTATCAATGCCTGGTTACGGCTTTCAATAGTTGGATGGTTGTAACGGTCTTTGTGCAGGTAAGTTCCATAAGCAATGTATTTACCAAGCCCCTGCCCCATTTTATCTAAACCAAATTCTATTCCGGCACGAAGGTATAAACCAAGGTCACTGTTTTTATGGCTTTCATTTTCATCCAGCCAAACCATCATATCATCCCAACTTTTTATTTTCATGTACCGCTCAATAGAGCACCCAAACCATATCGGCTCCAGCCAATCATTTTTAAATTGATTTAAAATAGCATGAGAACGGGTAATGTCTTTTAAAGTTGGCGCACACATAACGCCGCCGGGTACCATATAACTGCTGTGCGGCCACTGCCCGCCAAAGATGGCATAAATTTCTACCGGCCTACCGCTGGCTGTTAATCCAATTTGAAATGAAGTACCTACATAAGCCGACCAGCGTTTGGCCACTTCGGCATACAGCGGTTTATTAGCGAATTTTTTATTAGCCATATCCGTGGCCATGATGGCATAAAACCAACGGGGATCACTTTGCAGGCTTTCGCTTGCCTGCCCAATTGATCTTAATAATAAAGCATTGGGACTAAGTTGAGTTTTCCATGCAGTATCCAATGCCGAAGAAGCACAATATAAATGCGAGCCGCCACAAATACCACAGGCACGTGGCGTAACAATTAAACCGGCCTGGGGATCTTTACCCCTTAAAATTATTTCGAAACCACGAAACATAGATGCCTGTGTATTGGCACGGGTTACAACACCGTTTTCCATATATACATTTACATCAAGGTCGCCTTCTACACGACCAACGGGTGATATATTTAATTCTTTAGTTGCCATGATATTTTATTTATGATTTTTAAAATTTGTTCGGGTTACGAGTTGTGAGTTTCGGGTTGTGTAGTTTTTTAACACGTAACCAACTAACCCGTAACCCCTAACTTTTTATTTAGTTGTTTCAAATATTTTTGCAGGTGTACCCAAAACTTTACCCACACCTGCCCTGAAATAATAACTTAATTTATTATCCCCGGTAGGTATTTCTTTTGGAAGGAAGCCTAAGTATTTCATTGTTTTGAATATACTTCCTTTCATTAGATCGTGATGTGGAAAGCCCGGCTCGGTACAACCAAGGCAAGGATGGTTAGACCTTGTTTTAGAAGAATGACGGTTCCATAATATCCTGTTACAACTTGCATGGGTCATTGGCCCACGGCAACCTACTTCATAAAATAAACATCCACCACGCTGACCAAAATGGCCATCAACTTTTTCGCTGAATGCCCTTGCATTGGTACAGCCTGTTTGCACAAAATCACTAAAGAAAGTAGTGGGGCGATGGAAAGCATCTACTTGTACATCACCAATTCTTCCCGTAGCAATAGCTACTAAAATTTGTGTAATCCAATCGGGGTGGGCAGGGCAACCGGGTATATTAATTACCGGCAAGCCGCCTTTTGAAATATAATTTGCACCAAGGTATCCGCCTTTTTCTTTTTTAAGAAATTGCAAACCGGTACTTTCACTTGGGTTGGGTGGTACTGCAGGGATACCTCCCCAGGTAGCACAATCGCCAATAGCAACTACATAAGCTGCCACTTTAGATAATTCTTTTACCCAGTCTTTCATTGGGCGTTCGCAAAAATTATTCATCGTGCCTGTGCCGCCGGGGCCTTCAATCAATGTGCCTTCAAATACTAAAATGTCGAGAGCGATTTTTCCGGAGATGCAATCTTTCATCAGGTCGGATACCTGGTGGCCAATCTGCAGGCCACAGGTGGGATGCCATAAAATGTTGATCCCGAAATCTACAACCAACTCCACTACGGTTGGTTCTTCAGCGTTTAAGAAGGACATAGTGTTGCCGCTGCAGGCACCACCTTGTAACCATAGTACATTTGCCATAACAATCGTTTTAGTTAGAAAATATTTTCTAAGTTAGGAATGTTTTTTATAATTAGGAAATATTTTCTAAAATTTATTTTTGATTGAAGTCAAGAAGAATCAAATTTTATTTCATCTGCCCATTGTGGAAACGGTTAGCTGGTTAGCTAAAACAGCAAAGTAAGCGCTATTTAATCTGATATTTTAACCTGTAGGGCAGGGTTTACAAGTCTTAGTTATTATTGGCAGTAGTTTTATTTCACCAACTTTAATTTTAGCTCTTCAGCTTTTGCTCTGCCTGCTTTATAATTTGGGTCAAGGTTTATTGCTTTGTCAAGATATTGTAAAGCCTGGTTTCTGTACTTTTTAGATTGATGTTGTTTTGCCCATGCCCAATAAGTAAAGCTCATTATTTTCCAGTTGGCATATTCTGCATTCCTGTCTTGCTTTAAAATAATAGATTGAAAATCATTCCTGGCATATTTTCTTTTTGTAAAGAAGAACCAGGGTAAATTTTCAGCTACACTTCCTCTTAAAAATTCTGGCAAATAAGAAATAGCTGCATATTTTTCCACTGCATCAGAAAATAAGCTGAATGCTTTACCCAACAGTTTTAGTTTCTTTGTTTCTGCTCCAACTAATGATAATGCAGAAGCTCTGTAAGAAGCTACAAAAGGCATTAATTCTTTTGCAGCATCAGGCGAATTAAAAAGTTCGCTTAAGATATCAAAACTTTTTTTAGCGTATCCTTTATATTCTGTCTTTGAAAAAAAAGATAAGTTCAAAGCCGTTTCGTGATAAATAATGCCAAGCCTTGCTTTGTTAATTACGGTTGGATTTAAACTGTAATTGTTTTCAACTTCTTTGAGTTTAATTTTCAATTCGGTGGTGTCCGTTAATTCCATTGTATCGTCTAATTGATGCTCAATGGTTTTTACTTTTGAAAAGTCAGATTGTTGTGCAGTTGCACTGGAGAATGTTGTCATTGTTGCGATTGTTAAAGTGATTAATAATTGTTTCATTTTTTTTATTTTTTAATGAAACAAAGGTGCAACCACTGTAAGGTTGTAAACGATGACTTAAGTTAAGATTTTAGTTTAGCTAAAATTCTGCTTCTGATTCTACTCAAACTTTCGGGGCTGATACCTAAAAGATTGGCAATATATTTTTGAGGGATCTTCTGAAATATAGCGGGTTGTTTTTCTATTAAATGCTGAAACCTTTCTTCGGGTTTATCTGATGAAAGCGACATGGCGATTTCGGTGGCTCTTTGTGCCACCTGTTCTGCCATCAGCCTGCCAAAAGTTTCATATTTACCACACGCTTTGTATAAATTGAAAAGATTTTTTTTCGGGATAATAAAAACGGTTGTTTCTTCCATTGCCTGAAGGTTCATGATACAGGCGGTGCCGTAAGTGAAACTTTGAAAATCAGTTACCCAGGAATTTTCAAATGAAATGTCACAGGTTTTTTCTACACCATCCTTTATGTGAAAGTGCCTGATAGAGCCATCAGCAATAAAAGCAATAAAATTGCAGACCTTCCCATCCTGCAGCAAATATTTTTTTTTCTTTAGTGTTCTGCATTCAAAATAGGTGTCAATGAGTTCAAGTTCTTTGTCAGTTAGCGGAACAGTTTGCCTGCAATATTTTTTTAGTTTATCGTACATTTTGGGTCTTTAAAAATTACTGTACCTTGCCCGCCGGTTATCAAATTGCTTTTACAAATACCTCGTTTCTATAATATTTTTATGGTGATACACATGCCCAACTAAAATAAAACCCAGGGCATTTACGGTGGTGGGGTTATTATTTGCCAGTCCTGATGAGTTAAACATTTCATCAGTAAAATTTTCAAACAGCATTTGGCTGGTTTTTCTTACTGCTTTTAATTCTTCGCAAAGGCTTTTCCATGTTCTTGCATTTGCATTTGAATTGGCTGCATAAACAGTTTCATCAAAGCCGGGCAGAGATTGGGTTTCTTTTCTTGCAAAAGCCAGGGATCGGAAAATGAAAATCCTTTCTGTATCTATTACATGCTGCAATAATTCTTTCAATGTCCATTTACCTTCTGCATAAGCATGAACTGATTTTTCTTCTGATATGGTATCAAAAAAATTATCAATAACGGTTTGCTGGTTTTCTATTGCTGTCATTACATCTTCTTCCTGTACCTGGTTTATATAATTCTGAAAATAGACAGGGTAAGTTCCTTCAATTGGTTTTGGCATGGTGTATAGAAAGTTTAAGGTTTAAAGTTAGAGAGGATGTTTCAATTATTAAAATTAATGGCCGGTAAAAAGAAAGACGTAAACGCTGCATTTTATGCGTTGCCATCTTACCGAAAAAAAATATTTTAAAACAGTCCATGGGATTTTTTTTAATTCCTGCCCGGCTTTGTTATCCGGGCGTGAGCAGGGCAAAAGCTGATTGAAAACTAAAGCCCTGCTTTTGAATTTTTAATTTCCATTATCCCATTTTAGATTTTTTAATTTTTGTTTTTGGCAATACTTCTTTTTTCTTTTCGGCTTTTAATGTGCTGGCATATTTTATAGCTTCATAAGCATTTACAATACCACCGGAAACAGCAATATCACTTAGGTTTACTTTATTTTGTGTGCCGGGTTGGTTTACTTTTTGCTGCGGCATTTGTGCAGAATTTTGAATGGCCAGCTTCAATTGCTGAGGGGTAAGATTTGGATAGTACTCCAGAATTAAAGCAGCAATACCAGCTACTACAGGGCAAGCCATGCTTGTGCCGCTTGCATTGCCGTAAGTGGCAGTGCCGGGAATGGTAGAATAAATATTTACACCTGGTGCAAACACATCTACTTCTTTTTTACCATAATTGCTGAACGAAGCAGTAAGACCGCCATTCTTAATATCGCCGCTTGCACCTACGGTAATAATATTTGTTGCCCTTCCTTTTGCATCGGCATAAACAGGGTTGGGAAAATTACTGGCGGTATCAATATTTTTTGCATCATTGCCTGCTGCGTGTACCAGCAATACGCCTTTGCTTTCTGCATAGCGGAATGCATCATCTACCCATTGTTTTTGGGGAGAAAAATCTTTACCAAAACTCATGCTGATAATTTTTGCGCCATTATCTACTGCGTAACGAATGGCGTTTGCAATATCTTTATCATGTTCATCACCATCCGGCACGGCACGTACCATCATAATACGTACATTGTCTGCTATACCATCTATGCCTTTACCATTGCCTCTTGCAGCAGCTATAATACCGGAGCAATGTGTGCCATGAAAAGGGGTGCCTGCCATAATATCATTATTGCCGTAAGAGCGGTCATTGATATTTGTTTCATCATCTTTTACAATTTCTTTACGGTATTCAGCCGGAGGTTTTGCAGCAGATTCACCTTTACGGATTTCGCCTTTCAATTCATCTATCAATTGTGTATTGGTTATATCGTTGCTGTTATTTGCATTAGAAATACTTACTAAAATTCCTTTTGTTGCTTTTGCATTAAAATCAACAGGAAAGTAAGCTTTAACATCTGTGGCATTATATTCTTCTTTGCCCAGTTCTTTTTTTATAACAGAGTCGCCAATCAATAATTTGCCAAGCATATTGTTCAGCATTTCTGTTTGCTCAGGGTTTGTATCTCCCACTGTTTTTTGTTTTGCAATAAGAAAGGTTTCATACTCCTTCTTTTCTGCAACGGATAGTTTTGCTTTATCCACGTCTTTACCCTCCCATCTGGATTTTAAAGCATAATAAACCCTTGCCCCTTCATAACTATCCTGCTTTACATTACGGCCATCATTGCCGCCGATAAAATTCCAGCCATGCACATCATCAATGTATCCATTGTGATCATCATCAATTCCGTTGCCGGGGATTTCTTTGGGGTTGGTCCAGAGAATTGGTTTAATGTCTTCATGCAAAGTGTCTATACCGCTGTCTATAACGGCAACTATTACACGTGTGCTGGTAAGCTTTTTTAATTTTATAAATTCATACGCCTTATCTAAACTGATACCATTGTACCCGGTAGTTTGGGGATCAAGCTGATACCAGTTGTTGGGTACAGAACCGGGATCCGTTTTTTTAATGGTTCCCTGTGCAAATACCGTACTGCCAAAAAACATGGCTGCTACTAATAATCCTGTAATTTTAATCATA
>JANLQE010000151.1:0-1838 GCA_031367625.1 Bacteroidota bacterium | reverse complement strand
AAGATGAAAAGCCATTTTGCTGCTTACATGCATGGTGCCAAAAAGGTAAGATGGCTTTGTCAGCCCGTTGCCGGTTATCTGCCACAATAAGCTATTGTATTTTTCATTACCTGTTTTTTGTGCATGAACATTACTGGTAAGTAATAAAAAAAAACAAATGGTTTTTGCAAAGTAATTTAAATACATAATTATTATTAATGACTGCATGCAGTTTAATAAAGTTGCACATATCTGCCCTAAATACAAAAAAAATGATAACAGGCCTGTATTTTATACCAAACTGAATTTCATTTTAGGTTCCAGAAAACTTCCCTGAATGCGGCTGAAATTAAAACAAAGCCTTTGTGAACAACCCTGTGAGACAGGCATCCCGTTCGTACTGGCACGTGCAGGCAGGAGTTTAGTAATACCTGCCTGTGCTATTATATTTCGGTATTGGACTAACTTAAAAATCCAATCAGTATTGCCAGTTATTACCATTAATTTATCTTAGCTTTGCCCACTTTTAAAATCATGCCGTAACATGATAAGTGCCCTGATACGTTTTTGGGCTACCTATCTCTGTAAAATCTTACAGTACTGGCATGTGATAAATAACATAAATAATTTACTACATGAATTTACCAGTAAAAGCTTTCTCTGCATATTGCTTTCTCCGGTAGAAACATCAGACAAAAAACAATAAAAATTTACTGATGAAATTATCACAATTCAGATTTGATCTTCCGCTAAACCTTATTGCACAACACCCCACTAAAAAAAGGGAAGAAAGCCGCATGATGGTGGTACACCGGAAAACCGGCGAAATTGAAAACAGGCATTTCAAGGATATTATGGAGTATTACGATGACAAAGATGTATTTGTTGTGAACAATACCAAGGTTTTTCCTGCACGTATGTATGGCCGCAAAGAAAAAACGGGTGCTAAGATTGAAGTTTTTTTGCTGAGAGAATTAAATAAAACCAATAAACTTTGGGATGTAATTGTGGACCCCGCCCGTAAAATACGTGTTGGCAATAAATTATATTTTGGCGAAAGCGATGAACTGGTAGCAGAAGTAATAGATAATACTACCAGCAGGGGCAGAACAATCCGTTTTTTATGGGATGGCACAGATGCCGAATTCAGGGGTATGCTGGATATACTGGGCGAAACACCACTGCCAAAATACATAAAGCGCAAGCCGGAAGAAGAAGATAAAGAACGTTATCAAACGGTATATGCAAAGCATGAAGGAGCCGTAGCAGCACCTACTGCAGGGCTTCACTTTAGTAAAGAATTAATAAAGAGATTAGAAATACAAGGCGTTCGGTTTGCAGAAGTAACCTTGCATACAGGGCTTGGTACTTTCAGGCCGATAGAAGTAGAAGACCTTAGCAAACATAAAATGGATGCAGAATATTATCAGATAGATGAAACTGCCTGCAGCATTGTAAATAAAGCCAAAGAAGGTGGCCATAGAATCTGCTCTATCGGTACTACTACCATGAGGGCAATGGAAACTTCCTATACTGCACAAAAATTATTAAAACCATCCGAAGGCTGGACAAACCATTTTATACACCCGCCTTATAATTTTAATATTGCCGATTCTTTGGTTACTAATTTTCACCTTCCAAAAACAAGTTTACTTATTATGGCTTGTGCATTTGCAGGATACGATTTAATGATGGAAGCTTATAAAAAAGCTATAAAAGATAAATACCGCTTCTTCAGTTATGGAGATTCTATGTTGATTATTTAGTGCTGCAGCAATATTTATTACAGGCATTAATAACTTTAGATAAAATTTTAAAAATGAATATTAAAACTCCCTCACCGGGAGTTTTTTATTTTA
>JANLQE010000124.1:0-4736 GCA_031367625.1 Bacteroidota bacterium | reverse complement strand
GGAAATAACTGCTGGGTAGGCGCTAATGTTGTGATCTTAAAAGGGGTTGAAATAGGAGATAATGTTGTGATTGGTGCTGGCTGCGTAATTTTTAAATCGGTTGAGTCAGGTTCTGTCGTTATCAATCAGCAAAATCTTATTATCAAAAAAAACATCGAATAGTTTATTAAGTGTCTGAAACTTTAAATACAATAATAAAGTTACCCTGAAAAGTAGTATGAAATTATTAGAAAAGATATACAATAAGTTTTTTGACAATGCATACTTTTCCCAGAAGATAAGTTATGCCCAAAGTGGCGAAGACCTGATCGTAGATTTTCTGCTGACCTGGGTACTGAAAGTTAAAGATCCCTGTTATCTTGATATAGGTGCACACCATCCTTATGCATTAAGCAACACCTACCTGTTTTATAAAAAAGGTTGCCGTGGGGTTAATATTGAACCAGACCCTTTTTTATTTAACTATATAAAAAAAATGAGGCCCAATGATATTACTATTAATAAAGGCGT
Organism: Bacteroidota bacterium; assembly: GCA_031367625.1. Lineage (GTDB taxonomy): Bacteria > Bacteroidota > Bacteroidia > Chitinophagales > Chitinophagaceae > Ferruginibacter. The sequence goes on along the minus strand of JANLQE010000124.1, from coordinate 4,226 downwards.
AGGTTTTAAGCGGGAAAGCCAGTTAGCTGATTTTTATATAATGTCTTCGGGGGAACTGAATACTTTTTCAATATCAGAAGCGCAGCGGATCAGTGCCGCCGGCATTACAACTATCCGGGAAATAAAAAAAATTGAGCTCATTAATATCAACAGCCTCTTTGCCCAATATTTTTCAGACAGAGATCTCGATTTTTTATCTGTAGATGTGGAAGGTTTGGATTACGAAATCCTGAACAGTATGAATTTTGCCAGCTATCATCCCAAAGTCATCTGCGTGGAAACAAGTATCTACAATTGGGGTGGGCCTGTTATCAAAAGGCAGGAAACCATTGACCTGTTACTCAACAAAGGATATTCTATTTATGCCGATACTGCTATCAATACAATTTTTGTACGTAAAGACCTTTTTTGATTCTTTCAATTACCATCGGAGTGTAATTATTCAATGAAAATTATTTTTATTCTAAATCATTTTTTGCCTGATACGCTTGCAGGCATAGAACTTTATACTTTTAAACTTGCGGGCAGTTTACAGGCAGCGGGTGCAGGAGTAGCAGTACTCATTCCTTTTTTTGACAGTAAACAAAACGATGAATATTATTATGAAGGCATCAGGGTGATAAGGTATGCAGAGAACAGCAGGAGCGACAGGGATATGATAATGGGTAAAACCATTCCGCAGGGATTGGCGCAGTTTAAAAATATCCTTGAACAGGAGCGGCCGGATATTGTGCATTTTCAGGAACTGGCAGCAGGAAGGGGAATAGGCATGTATCACCTGGAAGCAGTAAAATCTTTACAAATAAAAATACTGTTGACCTGTCATCTCAGTACCTACAGTTGTCAAACAGGCAATCTAATGTATAAGGATGAAAAGATCTGCGACGGAATCATCCGCCGCAGCAGGTGTACAATATGTTCTTATCATGCAAGAGAAATTACTGGTATTAAAGCAGGGCTGTTAGCAGGCGCAGCAAAAGTATTATATGCTTCCGGCATCAATGCCACTGGCTGGAATGCTACGGTGGGTACGGCTTTGGGGTTTCCTTTTTTAATAGATAAAAAAAAGCAGGAGCTGACGAAAATTGCTGCTCTTTGCAATAAAATTGTGGTGCTTGCACATTGGTATGGGCAAATACTGGAAGCCAATGCAGTACCGGCTGAAAAAATATTTTATTGCCCGCAGGGGTTAACAGGAAGCGCTGTAAAATATATTGGCACGAAGGCAAAATTGCCCCTCCGGCTGGCGTTTATTGGGCGGGTAAGTAAATACAAAGGTGTACATCTTTTGCTGAAAGCTTTTCAGCAACTGCCCTCAGATAAAATTCTGCTGGATATTTACGGGCCGGTAACGGAAGATGAATATGCAGCAGGTTGCAGGCAGCAATCGGCGGAGATGCCCAATGTGCATTGGATGGGGGCTATTGCTTCTGAAAATGTAGTGAACATACTGAGTGCTTATGATCTTTTATGCCTGCCTTCTACCTTTTCGGAGATGAGTCCATTGGTTATACCCGAAGCATTTGCAGCAGGCATACCGGTACTTGCCTCCAACGTATATGGAAATGCAGAGCAGATAAAAGATGGGGTGAATGGCTGGTTGTTTGATTTTAAAAATGTTCCTTCTTTAAAGAAAAAATTAGAAACCCTGATTGCTCATCCTGAGTTGATAGATGCGGCTAAAAAGAATCTTCCTGCGCCAAGACCATTTGATACAATAGCTGATGAGCATGTGGACATGTACAGGACACTGCTGGCAGAAAAAGCAACTGAGCTTTCTTAGTGCATTAGTGGCAAAAAACAATTTGCATAGCAAATAAAAATCACGGTTACAGAATAATTAATTAATAGCCACAAAGATATTATGACACAAAAAATAATTGATTATTGAATGTTGGAAAACAAGCTTAAAATAGCCATTGTAGTCTCTCATCCCATCCAGCATTTCTGTCCGCAGTATGTGAGCTTTGCCAAAAATAAAGACATTGAATTAAAAGTTTTTTTCGGTTCGGCACTGGGGCATAAAAAATATACAGATATTAATTTCGGGCAGGAGATTGCATGGGGCAATTTGAATTTAGAAAAATTTGACCATGTATTTTTGAATGGTGGTGCAATTTTACCCGCCGATAAAAATTTAGATGCATCTACTCTGGAAAAAGAGTTGAAAACTTATGCCCCCGGTCTGCTGATAGGCTATGGTTATTTTCAGAAACTGCAGCGCAGGGCAAAGCGGTGGGCATTAAAAAATAAGACGCCATTTGCTTATATTTCGGATGCAGAAAACAGGCAAAAAAGACACCCGCTTAAGGAACTGGTAAAAGCAGTTATGCTTCGCCGTTATTTTAAAAACATAAATTATTTTTTAACCGTGGGTGATGCCAATGAAGCCTATTACAGAAAGTATGGCGTACCCGGTAACAAAATGCTGCGGATGCATTTCCCTATAGACCTGCAGCAGTATATAAAATGTTATGAAGAAAAAGCGGACCTGGCAAAAGCGATACGCAGTCAATACCGCATCGGGGAGCAAGAAATTGTTTTACTGGTAGTGGGCAAACTGGTGCCCTGGAAAAACCAGGATCATATTATAGAAGCCCTGCAGTTGCTGGAATATAAAGGAATTATTGCCCACCTGTTTATCCTTGGGTCAGGGTCAATGGCGGCTGCATGGGAGCAAAAAGCTAAGGCCCTGAAGCAATGCAAAGTATATTTTCCGGGGTTTGTTTCTATTGAACAATTGCCTGCTTATTATGCAGCCGCAGATGTATATGTACATCCGGCTTCGGTAGAGCCGCATAGCATTGCCCTAAGCGAAGCAATTTATATGGGATGCCCTGTTATCATCAGTGATACCTGCGGCAGTTATGGGGTGAGTGATGATGTGCAGGAAGCAAAGAACGGGTATGTGTATCCTTTTGGAAATATTAATCAGCTTGCTGACAAAATAGAAATGCTGATTACTCACCGGCAGCTAAGGGAGAAATCAGGAGCGTATTCTCATCAGATTGCTGCAGCATTTCAACAAACAGCTCATTATGAAATAGGGAATAAACTTATCAGTGTTTTGCGCAAAACAAATAAGAAAAGTGAAAAGTACGGTTCATTGTAAACTCCCAAAAGCAGGATTGGGAAATCAATTATTTACATTGATGAAAGCTGTTGTATTTGCTCATTTAAATAAACTTCCATTGTTGGTAACCCATTATCACCAGTTAAAGATCGGGCCTCATCTGCGGAGAGAAAAAATTAAAAGAAAATACAATGGTTATTTTGTTTTTCAGAAAAGTATTGCTGGTGAGTTTTTAGACAAGTTTAAGTTGAAATTTTTTAAAGAATCAGCAACAGTAAAAGAGCCCCGGGTTGAGTTGCTGAAAAAAATAAGTAATAATTGCCTGTATCTTTTTTCCGAAATGCCGCATTGGGAGCATTATTTTGATGGGCTGAAAGAGAACAGGAAACTGGTAATTGAATTATTCCCGAAACTACTTTCTGTAGAAGTATTGAATAGTTTAAAAAATAAAAAAACTCCCTGCATAGGCGTTCACATCAGGATGGGTGATTTCAGAAAATTAAAAGCCGGTGAAGATTTTAGCCAGGTGGGTGCCGTAAGAACACCTGAAAATTATTTTATAAAAATGATCCAGGAGATAAGAATAATTCATGGTGCTGATCTGCCGGTAAGCGTATTTACAGATGGTTACCGAAATGAGTTTGATCAACTATTCTATTTAAAAAATATTGAACTGGTAGAAGGCAACAGTGATATTACAGACCTGTTACTTTTAAGCAGCAGCCAACTGATCGTTACTTCTGCAGGCAGTACTTTCAGTTACTGGGCAGGCTTTTTATCTGGCGCACCCATTATTATGCACCCGGATCATATTCATACCACTATCCGTGGTAATGATTTATTTGAAGGAGTATTTGATGCTGATAATCCATTGCTGGTACAACAGATTAAAGCAATCAATGATTAATAATAACCATAAGGCCACAAAGGTTATTCGTTCGGGATAGTAAATAAATTTGAGGTATTTCTTTGGTGTCTTATTGGCAAAAAATAATTTGCAAAGCAAAAACGAGTTCTCATTTTCTCATTCTGTTAAGTTTTTATGAAATTATTAATTGCAGGTTCTGATAAAGTTTATGCCATTGAAAATTTCTATGTGAAATATTTACGGGAGATGGGTGTAGAAGTATATCATTTTGCGGCACAAAGTTTT
>JANLQE010000095.1:0-2365 GCA_031367625.1 Bacteroidota bacterium | reverse complement strand
CAGATCCCATTTACCCCTGCGTAAAATAAATAAAATATCTTTGCTTTCATTTTGTACAATACCTCCGGCAGCTTCTATAATAGTAAAATGTTTAAAAAAAGCTTTTTTTAATTTTTCAAGGTCTTTGCTTATAATGATGCCGGCATGAAAGTTTTCTTTTTTTATTTCGTGTAATAAAGAGTTAACGGCGGGTGAAGATAATTCATCAATAAAAAGAGTATCGGGATGATGCATCAGTTCATGTAGATTTTTATCTAATTTGTTACATAAATACACAGGCTTCTCATCAAAATAAATTTTTATCTGCATGTTTACGGGTTTTATTTTCGGGTAAAAATAAACTTTTGATACCAGATTCATTTTATTAAGCCGTTATCTTTGTGCCCTCATTTTTAGTTGTAATAATAATTTCAACATGACATCAAACGAAACCGCCATAGCAGAAAAACTTTTACAGGTAAGTGCCGTAAAGCTAAATACCGATCAACCCTATACATGGGCCAGTGGATGGAAAAGCCCGATTTATTGTGATAACAGGCGTGTGCTATCGTATCCTTATGAAAGGGATTTTATTAAAAGTGAGTTATGCAACCTGATTTTTGAAAAATTTGCCGAAGCAGATTGCATCGCAGGCGTAGCTACGGCAGGTATTGCATGGGGAGCAATGGCTGCGGACCAACTTAAATTGCCTTATATGTATGTGCGCCCAAAACCAAAAGAGCATGGTTTGGGTAACCAGATAGAGGGCACACACACAGCAGGTCAAAAAGTAGTGGTTATAGAAGACCTGATATCTACAGGAAAAAGCAGCCTGCAGGTTTGTGAAGTATTAAAAAATGCCGGGCTTAAAGTATCCGGAATGGTGTCTATTTTTAGTTATGGTTTTGCTGAAGCAACAAACGCTTTTGCCAATGCCGGTATTCCTTTATTTTCGTTGAGTAGTTATGAAGTGCTCATCAACCTGGCAAAACAAAAGGGAATGGTTTCTGAAAATGAGTTAAATTCATTGTTAAACTGGCGTAATAATCCTTCAAAATGGGGTAGATAAAATAACTTTATTCCTTAAATGAAATGTACGTTTTATGAAACATCTTAAATTAACGCTATTAGGTTTTTTGGGCCTTACAATGGCTTCGTTTGCACAACAAAAAGTAACTGAAAAGGCTATTATTAAAACACCTACGGTGCAATGCGAACAATGTAAAGACCGCATAGAAAAATTTCTTGCGCATCAATACGGTATAAGTACGGTAAAAGTAGATTATAAGAAAAAAATCACCACTGTTACCTGGCTTACAGACCGAACCAATATCGAAATTATAAAAGCGGCAATTGCAAATGCTGGTTATGATGCCGATGATGTATCAGCAGATGAGAGAGCATATAAAAACCTTCCTAAATGCTGTAAAAAACCGGATGTAAAGGTGCCTGTTACGCCTAAAAATTAATAGTTCTGTAGATTTTTCTTTTATGCAATCTTAAAGGGTTGCTTTTTTTATGCCCTTAATCTGTTAAACGAACGTAATACTAAACTGAATTTCACTTTAGGCCCTGATAGCTATAGTGATGTGTGGGCTGAACCTGCCTGTGCAGATATATTTCGGTATTGGACTAATTTAAAAATCCAATCGTTATAATACTGATTATTTAAAAAATGAAAAGTTCTGAATAGTTGTATAATCAACATTAAAACTTTTATATACCCCGGCTTTACCCACCTTTACCTTTCCCAATAATCTTACCTGTATTGCCTTATTAAACAGTCCCATCAGGCCATTTTTAAGCAGGTTTTTCATATCTAAATCAATCTTTAACGGCAGTGTAAAAATATCTCTCCGGGGTATTGCTACCTGTATTTCCTGGCTCGAATGCCCCAGAAAAGTACTATCCACAAACAGGTCTAAATCTGTTCGGTTTAATTCTAATCCGAAATTATTTGGGTTGTAATAAACCAAATCAACTTTTAAAGCAGCCCCTGCAAATCCTAATTTTTCAATGGTCAGATTTTTAAATTCTTTAAATTCTAAATCTTTTGGTTCACGACAGGATGTCATAAGCAGGGTAGTTATACAAATATAAATAAAAACTTTAGCGGGCATCATCGTCGGGTTTATTTTAAGAATGCAATATAGTTAAGAGAAGGAGAAGGCAAAAAAGATTTATGTATTAAAAACTACTACTAAATAATTTAGATATTCATAATTTTATAGGGTATAAAATATTATTTTTATGAACTAAAAAATTTGTCATTTTAAATATGTTATAAAATATTGTTTTTTAATAATATATCTAAATTAATATAAATTTAAAAATAGAATATTATGTACAAATAATGAATTAATTATAAAAAATACCGTTAATATTA
>JANLQE010000042.1:0-3059 GCA_031367625.1 Bacteroidota bacterium | reverse complement strand
ATCACTATCCTCCTTTACCATTGTATTGCTCAGTTTTCCCAGGGCATCAATTTCCATTTCTACCAAGTCGCCATCCTGTAGCCATTGCTCCTGGTAATCTGCATTATTCAACTTTCCCGTTCCGTTTAATTCTAAAAAACAGCCGGTGCCTACGGTTCCGCTGCCGATTATATCGCCGGGAAAAAGATTTACACCGTAGCTGCAGCGTTCAATAATTTCTGCAAAAGTCCAGTCCATATCACTTAGGTTTCCCTGGCTTACTGCCACGCCATTTACGGTACACTTCATGCCAAGGTTCCAGCTTTTGCCGGTATGGTTTTCTTTACAGGCTACTTCATATTGTTCAAGTTCATCCAGCGTAACAAGCATGGGCCCGGTAGCGGTTGCAAAATCTTTTCCTTTGGCCGGGCCCAGGTTCAGCAGCATCTCTTCCATTTGCAGGCGGCGGGCGCTAAAGTCATTCATTATCATCAGGCCTGCTATATATTCATCTGCCTTTGCAGCTTTAATATTTCTACCCGGTTTACTGATTACTATGGCAGCTTCCAGTTCAAAATCTAATTTTTCAAAATGATCGGGCATACAAAATACATTGCCTGGCCCCTGGATACTGTTGTGATTGGTAAAATAAAAAATCGGGTATTGGTCAAATTCAGGAATCATATCCACCTTTCGGTTACGCCTGGCCGATGCTACGTGCTGACGAAAAGCATATCCATCCCTGCAGCTTGTGGGATGTGGTACCGGAGCCAGCAATTCTGCCTCAGCAAACGGATAACCCATATCTATACGAAAACTGCCTTCCTTTATCCGCTGCTCCACTGCTTTTGCAAGGGGAAACACATCTTCCCAATAATTTAAAAACATCGACATACTGATAGGCAGGTCTGGATGCAATATATCTGTATCATAAAGCAGCCCGTTTACAAGCAATGCCAATTGATCCCTTTCATCTTTTAAATAAGTAACTAATTTCATGTATTTATTTTATTTTTATGTACAGCATTTTGCCTTTACACCTCCGGGTGGTAAAATTTTTTTATTATGGCTCATTTCTTGAATATATACCATGATGGCAAAATTAGCATTACCCTAACAGCAAAAAAAAATGATTTAGTATATTTGCAATATTAAAATTCGGCACTAATGGAATTTCAAAAAATACATAACAAGGGTCAGGCCCAGTTATTTAAAAATCATTACTTAGAATATCTTACCAAAACACATCCTTTGGTAATATGGAGTATGTATCTTCCGGCACTGATATTATTGCCTTTTTATTCTATAAGCTTTTTAGCGTTTAGTATATTAAATACTTTCCTGATTTTTTTAGGCGGCATTTTCTTTTGGTCATTTACCGAATATATTCTTCATCGTTTTGTTTTTCACCACCATCCTGAGACTGAACGTGGAAAAAAGATAAATTATATTTTACACGGCAATCATCATGAATATCCCAGGGATAAAGAAAGATTATTTATGCCTGCGGCACCCAGCTTAATACTTGCCTCGGCATTTTTTCTGGTTTTTTATTTGATTATGGGGAAATATGCTTTCCCGTTTTTTCCGGGGTTTATGTTGGGATACCTGGTGTATGGCACAATGCATTTTGCCATACATGCGTGGAACCCGCCATTTAAATGGATGAAAGGTTTGTGGCGAAACCATCACCTGCATCATTATAAACACGTTGATATGGGCTTTGGTGTAAGCAGTACGTTGTGGGATCATGTGTTTGGAACCATGTTTGACCTTAAAAAAGAAAAAGAAGATAAAGAAAAAGTACAATCATTAATGTTTACCCGTAATCCGGAAAAGCAAAAAGTGTAATCACCATTTATCTTCCTCATCAATATTGTTTTTATCCCGGCTGTTTTGCTGCCGGGATTTTATTTTTTCCAGTTGCCTGTCTATTACCAGTGATGCAATAATATTTGCGGCATTGTATTTTGTATTTTCTTTTAATAGCGCTTCCAGTTTTTTTTCATTTACATCAATGCGGTACAATGCCTGCACCAGCCACGAAAAATCATTTATTATTAAAAAATTAATCCGCTCTGCTAAAATATTTTCCAGTTGCTGCCTGGTTGCGGCAGGCGGCACACTTAATGCAAACTGATTATTAATATTTTCTAAAAGATTATTTTCCATTGCTAAAATTTTTCCAGTACGCCCAGGCCAAACAATGCAAAATCATATTTTGCCGGGTCGTTGGCATCCATTTTTTTTAATTCGTTTGTTAGTTCAACAGCGCTTTGCCAGTCTGTATGTTTTCTGTGTAATAATTTAAAATGCCTGGCAACCCTTGCTACATGCACATCTAAAGGAATTATCAACTGTGCAGGAGAAATATTTTTCCATAAACCAAAGTCCACACCGCATTTATCGTTACGCACCATCCAGCGCAGGTACATATTTATACGCTTGCAGCTTGAGTTTTTATTGGGCGAAGCAATATGTTTTAAAGTACGTGCCGGCACATCATTTAAAGAAAAAAAATATTGATAAAAGCCATTTAATGCGCCTTCTGTATCAGCATCATTTTTTTTAAAGCCTTTTGTAAAAGCGGTTTCCAGCGATGGGTATTTTTTATAATGCATGTTAAAGAAAGATACAAAATACAACAGGTCTGTTGCATTAAAAGTGCGGTGCTTAAAGGATAGTAATTTTATAAGATCATTATCAGTATGATGCAGGCAAAAATCATGCGGGGCATTATCCATGAGCTGCATTAACTCTTTAGATTTATTGATGATGGTAGTGCGGTTGCCCCAGGCAAATATGGCTGCAAAAAAACCGGCTATTTCTATATCCTGTTTTTTGGTAAATAAATGTGGGATGGATATGGGGTCGGCTTTTATGAAGAAAGGCTGGTTGTAGGCTTTTACTTTAGTATCCAGAAAATCTTTAAGGGATTGTTTCACCTGCTAAAATTAGTGATTACAAAGTAGATGTGTACACTGCATTTGCGTGAGGGATAGAAGCGGAAATATTTTTTGAGGCACGAAAAAAATATTGCAGCGGATAGCCCGACCCTACTGGGGCACGCCCAAAATATT
>JANLQE010000028.1:0-10603 GCA_031367625.1 Bacteroidota bacterium | reverse complement strand
GCCCATTAACCATTAACCATTAACCTGCTATGCAATCTTTAAAATATTTTAAATATTTCTTTTATCTGGCGTTCAACTGGAACTTTCGCATTGCCCTGCACATCATTAAAAATGAAATTAAAGGCGAAAAAAAATATGGTATTAATACCACCGGTGCCGATGAACTAAAAGCATTATCCAAAAAAGGAATAGACATATCCCACGCAACGGTTTATATGCCGGCCAGCTACGATTTACTGGAAGAAATTTTTCGGCAGGCAGATATAAAATCTTTCAAACACTTTGTGGATATAGGCTGCGGCAAGGGCAGGCCTATGTGTGTGGCGGCAACCAAAGGAATTAGTAAAATTACAGGTATAGATTTTTCAAAAGAACTATGTGCTGCTGCAACCATAAATCTTGTACAGACAAAACAGCATTTTCCGGAGTTACAATACAAAATTATTAATAACGATGCTTTTTATTTTGATATTCCCGATGATGCAGATTGCATTTTTATGTTTAACCCGTTTGATGAAATAATAATGAGCGGCGTTATAAATAACATCGAAGAAAGTGTGCAGCAAAACCCAAGGAAAATAACCATCATTTATTTAAACCCGTTACAAAAGCATTTATTCATCAGCAATGGCTACAGCGAAATTTTTCATACAAAAAACCTGCATTATCTTGAAGGCTGTATTTTTATAAAAAAGCCCCGGTAAAAATCGGGGCTTTAAAAAATAATGATCCTATTATTTATTTTTCCATCAACTCTATACTTCTGTTTATAAAATCGGTAAGGTTTTTACCGGTTAATAAACCTTGTGAAAGCAACCCAAGGCCGGCCAGGTTTTTCACCTGTTTTTCCTGAGTAGATTTTTCAGTTTCTGCCAAAATATTTTTAAAAACAGGATGGTTCCCATTTACAGTAAGCGTTACTTCATCAGGCATTTGAGCATAAAATGCTGCCATGCCTCCCCCAACTGCTGCCATATCTTTCATGCGGCGCATTTGCTCCGGCCTTGTAGCAGTAACCGGCGGCGCATCATTGCTAAGGCCTTTTATTTCTACATTAATATGAAGGCCTTCCTGTGGCTGTTCAAATAATTTTTTTAATTTTTCTGCATCTTCTTTACTTAAAATACTTTCTGCAGCTTCTTCTTTATCAATCAGGTTATCTGTAATGTCTGCATCTACCCTGGTAAACAAAGTATCACTCCATTTCATTTCTACTGTGTTAATGAATGCAGCATCTACAAGCGTTTCTGCCTTTACCACGATATAACCTTTTGCTGTGGCCTGCTGTATGTATGCATCCTGCTGCACTGGGTTAGTAGTATAAAGAATTACCTGCTTGCCATCTTTATTTTTTTGTAAAGTTGCTGTAGCTGTTTTGTATTCTTCCTGCGTATAAAATTTACCGCCGGTATCTTCCATAATAAAAAACTGGTTGGCCTTTTCTAAAAATTTATCATCGGTCATCATACCATACTTTACAAACAATCCCAGGCTTTCCCATTTTTCTTCAAATGCAGTCCGGTCATTCCTGAAAATTTCTTCTAATTTATCTGCTACTTTTTTGGTGATATGTGCATTTATTTTTCTAACATTGGGGTCGCCCTGTAAATAACTACGGCTTACATTTAATGGAATATCCGGACTATCCAATACACCCTGTAACAACATTAAAAATTCGGGCACAATATCTTTTACTTCATCTGTTACAAAAACCTGGTTGCTGTACAATTGAATTTTATCTTTCTGTATTTCGTAGCTCTGTTTTATTTTAGGAAAATACAAAATACCCGTAAGGTTAAATGGATAGTCCACATTCAGGTGTATCCAGAACAATGGTGTTTCATTGTAAGGATATAATTCTTTATAAAAATTTTCATAATCTTCCCTGGTTAATTCAGATGGTTTCTTAGTCCAGGCCGGATGAGTATTGTTTAAGGGCTTTATTTCTTTTGCTGTTTCGCCTTCTTTTGGCTCTTCAATGGTTTCATTTGCATCTTTAAAGTAAATAGGAACCGGAAGAAATTTACAGAATTTTTGCAGCACGGCTTTTATTCTATACGCATCTAAAAATTCTTTGCTTTCATCGTTTATATGAAGAATAATATCTGTACCCCGCAGTTCTTTTTCTACAGGCTCTAAGGTAAACTCCGGGCTGCCATCACACTCCCATCTTACTGCCTGTGCTGCATCTTTATAACTTTTGGTAATCACTTCCACTTTTTCGCTTACCATAAAAGAAGAGTAAAAACCAAGCCCAAAATGGCCGATGATATTATTCTCATTCTGACCTTTATATTTTTCCAAAAATTCTTCTGCACCGCTAAAAGCCACCTGGTTCAGGTATTTATCTACTTCTTCTTCCGTCATGCCAACTCCTTTATCGCTGATGGTAATTGTCTTTTTTTCAGCATCCAGCACTACGTCAATTCTCAACTCACCTAAATCTCCTTTTGCTTCTCCGATAGAAGAAAGTGTTTTAATTTTTTGAGTAGCATCAACTGCATTGCTGACAAGTTCTCTGATAAAAATGTCATGCTCGCTATATAAAAATTTCTTAATGATGGGAAAAATGTTCTCCGTTTGTACCCTGATGTTTCCTTTTTGCATATAAATAATATTTTTAAAAACTATTTGCATCTAATGGCAAAATCAATACCATCTGTTAAGAACGGCAAAACTGTCAGGCCATATAATTTAAAAACCTATGTGTACAAATATTGCTCTAGTATAAAAAAGGAGGACAGATATTTTAATTACATTAGCTGCTCGAAAAAAACGCAAACCCTAACACATGAAAAAAATATTTACACTTAAATTCGTATTGCCTGTACTTTTTTTTGGAATGACAATTTTGAATGGATTCGGGCAATCATTAACAGAAGACTTTAGTTATACAACAGGAACTTTACTTTCTGCCAATGGATATACTGCTTTTAGCGGCGCAGGAACCAATGCTATTTTTGTAACTTCTCCTGGCTTAATTTACGCAGGCACACCCTCTTCCGGTATAGGCAACGCAGTTACTATGACTACATCGGGTGAAGATGATTCCCGAACTTTTGCTCCCACTATTAATTCCGGTAATGCTTATGCTTCTCTTCTGATAAATATTACTTCTGCCCAAACTACAGGTGATTATTTTTTCTCTTTATATGATGGCGGATTTATTACCAGAGTGTATGCAAAGGCAAGTGGAACAGGGTATTTATTAGGAGTTTCAAAAGGCGCAGGAGCAGTTTCTTACGATGCAACTGTACGCTCATTTAATATAGTAAATCTGGTTGTTTTAAAATATGCTTTTAATAGTGTTAGTACTACTGATGATTTGGTTAGTTTGTACATTAATCCAACATTAGGCAACACAGAACCTTCTGCTACAATTGCACCCACTGGCAGCGGTACAACTGATGCCGGAACATTTAACCGGATAGCATTAAGACAGGGCTCTGGTACAGCCGCATCTGCACAAATAATAGATGCTATCCGTGTTGGTAGCACATGGGCTTCTGTTACACCGGTGCTTACACCAACCACAACATCAATTTCACCGACATCAGCAAATGCTGGTGACGGTGGGTTTACATTAACGGTTAATGGTACTAATTTTATTAACAACAATTCTACAGTTACATGGAATGGGGCAAATAGAAACACCAGTTTTGTAAACGCAACACAAATAACGGCCGCTATTCCTGCTACAGATTTAGCTACTGCAGGCACTGCAACAGTAGGCGTTACTACAGGTGCTGCTGCTTTATCAAACTCACAAACATTTACAATAAATCCTGTAAGCGGCCCAGCAATTATTTTAACCTCTGCTTTACCCGGTTTCGGTAATATTTGTACCAACACTACCGCCGGGCCTAATTCATTTACTTTGGATGGCAATAGTCTTGATGGAACTAATATTTCTCTTGCTGCACTTTCTGGATTTACCTATTCGGAAACTTCTGCAGGAACTTATACCAGTACCTTAAATTTTTCTTACGCTGGAAGTAGTTTTTCCGGAAAAATAATTTATGTAATCTTTAGCCCTACTGTAGTACAATCTTACAATGGTAACATTACTTTAAATGGGGGTGGTGTTGTAAATTATCCTGTGGCTTCAACTGGTGCAGGTGTAAATTCCGCACCATCCGCTACAACCGGAGCCAGTTCATCAGTAGCCGCAACTTCAGCAACTGCATCAGGGGCTATATCTGCAACAGGCTGTACCGGTATTACTGCTTATGGTATTGAATACAGTACTGCATCCGGTTTTCCTGATGGCAGTGGTACGCAGGTTCTTTCATCAAACTTAAGCGGCGGTAATTTCAGTTCCTCACTTACCGGCCTTTTACCCAATACAAGATATTATTACAAAGCGTTTGCAACCAACAATGCCGGTACTTCTTATGGCACCCAACTGGCATTTACCTGTACCCCTTTACCGGTGCCAATGGCTGCACAATCCGGCTTAAGCTATACACAGAATTTTACTGATATTGCTACCTGGGGAAGTTTTTTTACCTCCGGTAATGGTGCCAATCATTTTGGAGGACTTACAGCAAATGCAACAGGAACCATCCCTGATGGTATTAAGATAACAGCATCTACAGCAAATTTTCAGGGCCCTGCATTTGGATCAATCGGAGGTGTACAACGTGGCACAGACCAGGTGCCGGCAACACAATCCATAGTACTTTTATCAACTGGTGGCACAGATTTTTCATCTGCTGCAGCACTTGATTTTTATATGGATTTTACTGGCGTAAATGCCGGTACATTAAGTTTTGACTGGGCATCAGTAAATAATTCTTCAGGTGATAGAAATGGCTCAATGAGAGTATATACAAGTACAGATGGTATTGCCTTTACAGAATTAACTTTTGCCGCTGTTTTAAATTTTACCAATAACTCTCTTACCAGTGGCAACAAAGTAAATATTGCCTTGCCGGCTTCATTTAATAACAGCCCTGCAGCAAGGCTAAGATTTTATTATTATAATGCCACAGGTGGTATAACGCCTACCGGCTCAAGACCAAAAATCAGCATAGATAATTTAAATGTTACTGCGGTTGCTACCACGCCCTGCACAAGCCCTGCAGCACCTGCTACTAACCTCATATTTGGAACAATAAACGATGTATCCATTCAGGCAAGCTTTACTGCAGCCAGCCCTGCCACAGATAATTACCTGGTAATAATGAGTACCAGCAACAGCCTTACCGGTAATCCGGTAGATGGACAAATTTATGCTTTAGGGGATAATGTTGGTGACGGCTCTGTGGTGGCAAAAGGAAGTGCCACCAGCTTTACTGCTACGGGTTTAACAGCGCTAACTACCTACTACTTTTTTGTGTTTCCTGTAAATGCAGTTTGTACCGGCGGCCCTTTATACTATACAGCAACAGTATTAAAAGGATCTGCAACTACTGCTGCCGGTTTACCTCCCTGTACTGCTTCTGCCTCTCAGCCAACTAATTTAATTTTTGGCAGCCCGGGCACTAACACTATACAAGGATCATTTACCGGTACCGCTGCTGATGGATATCTTGTAGTAAGAAGCACAGATGCAGCTTTGACAGGTAATCCTGTTAATGCACAGGCATACAATACCGGCGATGTTTTTGCAAACGCAGTGGTAGTGCAAAGAAGTTCTGCCACTTCGTTTACGGCAAATAGTTTGATACCCAATACAGCATATTATTTTTTCGTTTTTAGTTTAAATAGTCAGAACTGTATAAATGGACCTGTTTATAATACTGCATCTCCATTAAGCGGAACACAAACAACACAACCTTTACCTCCGTGTGCTACACCATCTGCACAGCCAACCAATCTTTTTTTGACAGTCTCCAACACTGCTGTATCAGGTACATTTGCCGGGGTTACTAATACTGATGACTACCTGGTAGTAAGAAGTGTGTCGCCAACTTTATCAGCAACTCCTGTTGATAATACCGATTATAATGCCGGAGACATTTTAGGTGGGGGAACTGTTGTTGCCAATAGCAGCAATACAGGTTTTCTTGCCAATAATCTTACTGCTAATACTACTTATTATTTCTTTGTTTTTGCTGCTAATAAAAACTGTTCGGGCGGTACAAAGTATTTTGCTGCCAATCCACTAACAGCAAATATTACCACTACAAATGCAGTAACCAACAGTTATTATTTTGGAACCCTGCATTCTCACTCCGATTTTTCTGATGGTAATAAAGATAATCCTGGATTTACTCCGGCAGATGATTATCTATATGCAATGACGGCTAATTGCCTGGATTACCTGGGCATATCAGAACATAATCATTTTTCTTCTGTTGATAATCCCGGTAACCAGGTGGGCAACTATCACCAGGGATCTATTCAGGCTAATAATTTCACTTCTACTCACCCAAACTTCCTGGCACTTTATGGTATGGAATGGGGCGTAATATCGGGAGGCGGGCATGTGGTAATTTATGGCGATGGAATGGATGACCTGTTTGGATGGGAAAGCGGAGCTGGTGTATGGGGAGCCACAAATAACTATGATGTTTATGTACCAAAAAGCACGTATTTAGGCAGTACAGGTTTATTTAAAACGGTGAATGATTATATTGGAAAAAACACGTTTGCAACACTGGCGCATCCTAATTTAACCGACTTTAATAATATTGCAGGTATTGCTTATGATGCTGTTGCGGATAATGCCATTGTTGGTTCTGCTATTGAAAGCGGGCCTGCATTTTCTACCAATACCAGTTACACCGATCCAGGTAATTTTAACTTAGGTGTATATTTAGCTTATTTCCAAACTTTATTGGCTAAGGGTTATCACCTTGGACCAACAGTAGATCATGATAATCACAATACAACTTTTGGCCATACTACTTCTTCAAGAACGGCCATAATTGCGCCTTCATTAACAAAAACAACAATTGTAAAGGCAATGAGGGATATGCATTTTTATACAACGCAGGATTGTGATAGTAAAGTTGATTTTACCATCAATACCCAAATAATGGGCTCATCAATAACTGACCGCTACGCACCCATTATTTATGTTAGCCTTACAGATCCAACACCTTCTGCTTTTCCTGATACAATAAGAGTAATGTTTGGAACACCGGGAAGCGGAACACTGGCCGTAAAAATTGATTCTGCAATTGGCAACAGTTTACAGTTTACGGATAATAATTTACCAAATCTTGCCACAGGTTACTATTACATTGATATTTCCAATGGCAGCAGCAGAATTGTTACTTCGCCTATCTGGTATTCCAGGGTTGATGTTTCTGCACCATTACCCGTAAAGTTGAGTTCCTTCATGGTTCAAAAATCAGACAATGCTGTAAAAATTAACTGGAGTACAGAACAGGAAAGTAACAGCAGGAATTTTATAGTTGAACATTCTACCGACGGAAGAAACTGGACTGGTACTACTACTATTAATGCAGCCGGAAACAGCAGCCACCGGATTGATTACCTCGCTTTTGACAATGCCCCCGCAAATGGTATTAATTACTATCGCTTAAAACAAGTGGATAAGGATGAAAAATTTGAATACTCTGTTGTTAGAAGTGTATTGTTCAGTAAAGTTTATGAAGTAAGAATTACGCCAAACCCGGCCAGCTCTTTTGTAAATATTTATATAGCAAAAAAGACTTCGGTAATTACACAAATTATTATTACTGATGCTAATGCTAATGTGGTTGAAAAATATAATACACCGGATCAAACCAAACAAATAAATATTGGTAAATATGCCAAAGGCGTTTATTTTATTAAAACAATTACCGCCGAAAATGTAAATACCCAAAAAATAATAGTGCAGTAAAAAATGAATACGGTTAAAAGCCCCTGATCTGCCGGGGGCTTTTTTAATTTGGTAACCCACGGGACAGCAGCCTGATTTTATTGGATGATAACGCCATCTTTATTATTCTACAATATCAATATCATCCAAGTGTACAGGAGCTATATTTTTAAATCTTAAAATAATATTACCTGTGGTTATTACATCTTTTTGGCAATAGATGGCTATTCTTTTTAAGGCCGCTGTTCTTTGTTCTTCCGTTCCCGTCCAGTATAATTCGCCTACCATGCTGCCATCTATATCATCTTTAGGTGATGGAATACCCATTGCTGCTGCCAGTAATTTTAAAGAAGTGTAATGTTTATAATCTCCAAACCGCCAGTATTGAAAAGTATCAATAATGTTTGTTTCCCAGGGTTTCATATTTTGAAAATCAAGATAGCGGGGAATGGGGAAATTATTTACCAGTAACCGCCTGCAGATAAAGGGTATATCAAATTCTTTAATGTTGTGCCCTGCAAAACACCATTTATTATTGATGCTTTCTATCTTATTGATGGTGGTTATAAAGTCTGTCAGTATTTTTTTTTCATCATGGCCATAAAAAGATTTTACCCTCATGCGCAGGTTTACTTCTTTATTAAAATACCCGATGCTCATACATATTATTTTAGAAAACTCGGCCATTACGCCTGCACGAAGTGGATAAAATTCGGCAGCAGACATACCTTCCGGCGTACTGCGAACTATTTTTTCTTCCCATAAATGTTTCCAGGTATCATCCATATTTTCAAAAGATGCATGTTCAGCAGCAGTTTCAATATCAATGATAATTAAATCTTCGGGCCGGATATGTTGCATGGTATAGGTTTGTACTTTGAAGTTATACAAAAAAGTTTAAAGGGTTTAAGAAGTTCAAAAGGTTTAAAAGGTTTAATTAACCCTCAGGGCAAACGCATTAAAATTTCTAAAGCCTGAAGGGCTGATATTAATATAAAAATTCAAAAATAAAAATCAAAGCCCTGAAGGGGTGGCATAATCCTTAACTTAATGTCATTGCCCTTCGGGATTGAAAACATACTTCTTTTTTGTTGTAACTGTTTTTAATGCGTTTGCCCTGAATTAACTCTTAAACCATTTAAACTTCTTGAACCTCTTAAACTTCTTCTTTATTAATGGCTATCCTAATATATTTTTTAATTAAGCACCTAAATTATACTATTAAAATTAGTCTGTTGTTCTTGCCAAGACAAAAAATAAACCCCAATCTTTTCAGAAGGGGGTTTTTATCTTTACAAAACTGCGAAGGTTACCAATTACCAATTACCAATTACCAATTAACTATTCGCCTCTTTAATTAATCTTCAATCTTCATTTTTCCTTTTGCTTTTGCCATTACTTCTTCTGCAATATTATTTGGTGCAGGTGCGTAATGACTAAACTCCATGGTAGATGTAGCACGGCCGCTGGAAAGAGAACGCAATTGCGTTACATAACCAAACATTTCGCTTAAAGGTACTTTGGCTTTAATAACCTGTACACCATGTTTGCTATCCATACCTTCCAGCATACCACGGCGGCGGTTAAGATCTCCCGTTACATCACCCATATACTGATCCGGCGTAAGCACTTCTATTTTCATAATTGGTTCCAGCAATACCGGTTTGGCTTTGCGGCCTGCTTCACGGTAACCTTGTTTTGCACAAAGTTCAAAACTCATGGCATCACTATCCACCTGGTGAAAGCTACCATCAAACACCCGTACTTTCATGCTTTCCATCGGGTAGCCGGCCAGTACACCGGTTGTCATTGCGGTTTCAAAACCTTTCTGAATAGCAGGTACAAATTCTTTAGGAATAGATCCACCAAACAAACCGTTTACAAACTGGAAGTTTGATTTACCATCTTTTTCTTTTAAAAACTCTTCATCAGCGGGCCCTATCTCAAATACGATATCTGCAAATTTACCACGGCCACCTGTTTGCTTTTTAAGTGTTTCCCTATGTTGAATAGTATTATGAAATGCTTCTTTGTAAGCCACCATCGGCGCACCCTGATTTATCTCTACTTTAAACTCACGGCGCATTCTGTCCACAATAATTTCCAAATGCAACTCACCCATACCACTCAAAATAGTTTGCCCTGTTTCTTCATCTGTTTTTACCTTGAGTGTAGGATCTTCCTCTACCAGTTTGGCAATGGCCATACCCATTTTATCCACGTCGGCCTGTGTTTTTGGCTCTACCGCTACACTGATAACCGGCTCGGGAAAAGTCATAGCTTCCAGTACAATCGGATGATCTTCGTTACACAATGTATCGCCTGTTTTAATATCTTTAAAACCTACTGCTGCACCAATATCACCGGCTTCAATATAATCAACCGGGTTTTGTTTGTTGGCGTGCATCTGCATAATACGGCTGATACGCTCATTCTTACCGGTACGGGTATTGAGTACATAAGAACCGGAATCTAACCGGCCACTGTAAGCCCGGAAGAATGCCAGCCGGCCCACAAAAGGATCTGTCATAATTTTAAATGCCAATGCACTGAAAGGTTCTTTAGGATCACAATGACGGAAAATTTCTTCTCCGGTATCAGGGTTGGTTCCTTTCACCGCTTCAATATCCATTGGGCCAGGCAGGTAACGGACGATAGCATCTAATGCAGTTTGTACGCCTTTATTTTTAAAAGAAGAACCACACATCATCGGGATGATAGACATATCAATCGTTGCTTTACGGATTGCCGCATGAATTTCATCTTCAGTAATAGTATCAGGATCATCAAAGAATTTTTCCAAAAGCTTTTCATCATAATCTG
>JANLQE010000013.1:0-2335 GCA_031367625.1 Bacteroidota bacterium | reverse complement strand
ACGTTATAAGTACCACTGGTTGTATAAGTATGAGCAGTGTTTTGTGAGGTGGATGTTGCGCCATCTCCAAAAAACCATTGCCATCCAATAACAGGATTGGTATTAATATATTCCAGGCTTTTAAAATCAAATATTTTACAGATTGTTGAGTTAGCATTTATCCGTACCGAATCAATATTTTTTTTGAAGGGAACGATATCAACCGGAAGATTAAGATTAAATAAATTAATACCACTAAGGCCGGGAGTAGTTCCATAAGGATTATTTGAATCTTGAATGAGAACTCCATTAAGTCCACCAGAATTATCAGAAGTGATTAGAGGAGGCAAAGCGGCATTTTTAATAAAAAGCAAACCGCCACCACCGCCACCCCCTGGTCCGATTCTGCCGGCAAAACTAACATTTCCCACCATATTAGAGCCGTTTCCACCTCTCTGCTCAACCACGATATTATCTAATAGTTGATTTACATTTAGAAGGACACATCCACCGGCACCACCTCCAGCCATACCATCATGGCAGTCATTAAATGGTGGTACTGAGCAGGCTAATCCTGCTGAGCCGTTTGCTTGTATTTTATTATTATTTGATTTTAAAAAGTTAGAACTGATTATTATAATCCCTCCACCATTACCACCTGAAGGATTAATATTTCCTGGATTATCAGCATTTCCTGCACCGCCGCCTCCTCCAAGAAAAATTTTATTTGCTGCAACGCTATATCCTAAAATACGGCCTCCAATCCCCCGATTATCAAAAGGATAACTACCACAATTATCCAATTGGTAGCCACCGAAACCTCCCGCACCGGCATTGCCCCCGCCCCCACCACCGCTATTATGACCAAGGCCTCCACCACCACCTGAGGCAGGTGCACCTTTTCCACGAATAATTCCAGATCCTATTAGGGCAATACTTTCCCCTTTTAGCCCAGCAATTACCTTATCTGTCGAAGGGTAATTATAATTATTTTCGAAGCAAGAAAGTACAGGATTATTAGAATTAAATCCAATACCACCCCTAAATCCTTTACCGGAAACATCAATATTGCTTTGTAAATCCAAAGTATCTTTTACATTAAACGCAAGAACTCCCCCAATGTTTCCATCCCAGGGAAGGCAGGTAAGCGTAGCTGTACTGATTACACTGTTATAATAAGGGACTCTTATTAATTGAACCTTTCCATTTGGCAAATCATACTGCCTCGTAATATTATTTTTTAAATCTATTCTGTTACCTGTCTTGGATTTTACATAATTAAATTCATAATTACCTGCATTTTTATAATTTGTTATTGTACCAAAAGAAGCCGTGTTGGTAGAATCTATAACAGCACCCTGCATTTGAATAATCAGTACCGTATCTCCAACATTATATTTGGCTGCATCCACTACATTAATAATATTGGTACAGGTGCTTAAGGATAAAACGGGAGTGTAATCATTGATAATATTGCCAATGAGAATTGAACTATAAAAATAGTGGGCGGCAAAATTCCAAGCAGGAGTTTTGTTAGTTATAGCGGCGGCTTTAACCAAATTATCATTCCAATTTACAATTTCTTGTTCAACAATATCACCTGCATTAATGTGAGTACCAATGTAAGGAGATGTTCTATTAACCTGGGCTTCTACTGTCATTTGATTTCCAACAACATCAAGGTCACCAATCTTTACACTTTGCCCTACCAGTTGCGTTTTTAGCCAGTTATTACAGGCTTGCGAATTGGCTTTGTTTTGTAAAATAAATAAGAGAAAAAGCAGTAAAGTTCTTTTCATAAGGAGTTATATACTACCAAATATATTCTTTTATTTATAATCCGGTATAATTAGCGGGGGTTATATTTTTTAGTTCTTTTTTTACTCCGGCACTTATTTTTAAACTATTAATAAAATTATGCATAGTTTTTTTATCAATGACCGTTTTACCACGGGTCAGTTCTTTTAATGCCTCGTAAGGCTGTGGGTAATTTTCCCTGCGCAAAATAGTTTGTATGGCTTCTGCCACTACCGCCCAGTTATTTTCCAGATCGTTTTTTAATTTTGCTTCATTTAAAATTAATTTTCCCAGGCCTTTTTCTATTGCAGCAATAGCCAAAACAGTATGGGCTACAGGCACTCCAATATTTCTAAGAACCGTGCTATCTGTCAGGTCTCTTTGTAAACGGGAGACGGGTAGTTTGGCTGAAAGATGCTCCAGCAAAGCATTTGCAATGCCCAGGTTGCCTTCTGCATTTTCAAAATCAATTGGGTTTACTTTATGTGGCATAGCACTGCTGCCTATTTCCCCTTTCTTTGTTTTTTGTTTAAAATAATCAATGCTTACATAGGTCAAT
>JANLQE010000399.1:0-2315 GCA_031367625.1 Bacteroidota bacterium | reverse complement strand
CAGTCCATAAAACTTCGCAGCCCTATCCCCTGGTGGCTGAAACGGATGCGGTCAATAGCGCCCATGCCGAGTTTGTAACTTGCCCCTATCCCGATCACGGATTTGTCGTTTATTTTATAGCCAACGCTTAATCCAAAATTTGTTGCGGCAGGCAGCAAATTGTTTGTTTTATCAAACTGCAGGTTAAAGCCATATTCAATTCTTTGACTGAAAAGTTTTGAGCGTTGAGTATTCGGTTTAAAATCTGGTAGCTCGCCGCCCTCACTTCCTCCCACACGGGTGGCATTCATTAATTTGTCTTTCAGTTTGGTCATTTCTGCCTGTGCTGCCTGGAGATTCTGGCTTATTTGCTGTTGTGCATTTGGACCTCCCGATGCAATCCGGTCTTGTATTATACTTTGTATGCTGGCCCTGGTTTGCAGGCCTGCAAGGCTGGCTACACTTGCTACGCCATTTCCTGGCAATCTGAACATGGTAGCCAACTGACTATTTTGTTGCATGAATTTTTGAAAGGCAGGTATTTTATTTAAAATATTTTTGCCTGTTTCCTCTGCCTTTTTACTATCACTGAATATCTCTTTATAATTCTTCAGCGTCTCAGTATAGTAGTACGCTTCCTTATTAATTTTAGTGAGATATTTACTGCTGCCTATCTGGTTAAAAGCTTGTTCTATAAGTTGTCTTTTCCGTTCTTTGATAAACAGCTTCATGGCTTCGGCCTTGTCTTCTTCTGTTGCTACTTCCTTCATTTTTTCACTGGTGGCTTTAACCTTATTGAAAATACCACTATCCAATAGTTCTTTTTGTTGCTGCAGATATTTAAGGCTGGTGGTAACATTGTCGCGGTATTTACTGTACGATGCCTCGTATTGCAATGCCATAGCCTCGCCACTTTTTAATTGCTGTAGCAGCGATGTAAATGTGGGTTGGTTGTTGGCAAATAAGCGGGCGGAAGTTTCAGGGCTTGTTTTTTCAAGCAGGCTTTTAATCTTATTTTCCCAGCGGCTGAGTTTAGTTAGTGTCTTTTCAGTTTTGGATAGTAGGCGACTGGCGTATTGAGAGGCTTTTTTGTCGATTCCTGTAATGTACTTTGAGGGTATGCGCTGCAGGCTTTCAATGGTGCTGTCTGCTTGCTTTTGTGCCATAGCACTAGAACCAGAGAACGGCAGTACAAGTAAAATGATTAATAGCAGCTTGGACATTTGGGTTGTTTGGATAAATACTAACGACTTTTAATTGGCAAGTCAGGAGGATGATGGATAGAGACAATAAACAACAATAGTATTTTGTTCCGGGAAGGAAGAAAACATAAGGCTATTTAAGGGAGAAAGAAATTGAAACAGTTTTTTTGTAGGTGGGTATGATTAAGTACCGATTACATTTCAAACATATACAGAAGTTTTGAAAATAACAATACAAGGTGAAGTGCACAAAATATATAGAAACAAGCAAACCTTTGCCTGCATTAACTTTTAACGTTAATATTTTTTTTACATTTTGAAAAATCGAGTAATAGTACCTTACAAAAAATAGTAAATTCCGAAAGAACTTTTGTGTTTGGAACGATTAAAATTTGTTGCGAGAAAAATTTTGAACAGTTTGTGCTTACTGATCTTCTTTACTAAGAATCTAAACCTAATCGTATAAACCTATGGCATTAGTTTTAAGATTAAAGAACAAATCTTTAATTAAATAAAGACCCCTGCTCCCTATTCAAATTCTTTTTAACTTCTTTATACCGGTCATTGATTTCATTTTCAACGTCATCTTTTAACCGTCCAAATTGTTCTCTTGAATGTTGTATGATCTGCGCCTTGAATGGAAAGCGTTGCAGGGTTAGCGGATTAGCATTTGCACTAAATGGTTTTGATGTCACTCCATCAATCATGAGTTTGAGATACATAGAATATCTCGGCAGGTTAATTAAATCTTCTTCGCAAAATGGTGGATCAACTTCCAGAGCTAAGTACTTTGCATCTTCTGCTCCCACCCGAAAGATAATCATGGTGCCAACATTGCCAAAGATCGCAAAGCGAATCTTTTCATGAATCTGTTCGATGTATTGATGGGCAAGAAATAAGGAAAGTTTATACTTCCTGGCTTCTGCCAATATATCTGCTAGGGATAAAGAGATAAAAGAATGCATCTCATCAACATACAGATAAAATGGTTTCCGATTTTGTTCTTCAAGCGAGGCTCTATTCAATGAAGCCAACTGTATCGCATTTACTATAACGCTTCCTACTATTGTGCTTGCATCTTCGCCAAGCTTTCCCTTTGAAAGGTTGCAAATCAGAATCTTTCCCTTGTCCATC
>JANLQE010000381.1:0-3484 GCA_031367625.1 Bacteroidota bacterium | reverse complement strand
TTTGAATTGAAATAATTTATTGCAAAACCCGGTGTATGACAATAACTCAACCAGCATGGAGCCTTTTTTATAAATCATGAAAATGAACAGGAGAAATAAATAATTGCTTTACCCACACGATATTGCCGTAGTATTTATGTACCGGAGTTTGACTGCATTTAAACCCAGGATTGTACCTGCATCGGGGTTTCGCAACTGACTTCATTTATTTTTAAAATAGGATTGTGCGAAATCCCCGCTGGGACACAAGAGAGGAAATTATTTATAGCACAACAGGTTGCAGGTAATCGATGCTAATAGCCAATAACTTTTAAAAATTCTTCTTTTTTTCTTCTTGATACATCAATATAAGCTCCATTTTGTAATTCGATTTGCCCGCCATCTCCTTTAATGTAACGCTTAATATAGTTAAGGTTTATAAGATGGGAATTATGCGTACGAAAAAAAATATCTTCAGGAAGCAATTCTTCAAATTCTTTTAAAGTTTTTGAGGCTGTTATTTTTGTTTTATTTATAAGATAAATATAGGTGTAATTACTGTTGGCTTCTAAATGTATAATGTCGTTAATATCAAAAAATAATAAGCCTTGCAGTGTGGGCACAGCTAATTTATTTAATTGCTTTTTTGGATGCTGCATATTTTGCTGCAATAATTCTACCTGCTTTTTGGTTTGGTTATTTTCTGCTGCAGTAATTTTTGAAACTGCTGTTTGCAGCTCTACAATATCAATTGGTTTAAGCAGGTAATCGAACGCAGCATATTTTATAGCTTTAATTGCATACTGATCGTATGCGGTAGTAAAAATTATATGAAAATTTTTTTCCGGTAACTCGTTCAGCATTTCAAAACCATTCATCTTCGGCATTTCAATATCTAAAAAAATCAACTGCGGTTTATGATGTTGTATCAGCATCAATGCTTCCTGCCCGTTAGCTGCTTCCGCAATAACTTTTATCTGAGGACAGTAAGACAATAGCTTTTCCCTTAGTGCCAGCCTGCCTTTTGCTTCATCATCAATTATTACTGCACTTATCATTTTATATAATATTTAATTTAACGGTTACTTCAGTGCCTGCAGCATTTTCGTTGTGGTATAAATCTTTTACTGTAACCGATGCTTTTTCTTCTTTATTAAATAATTTTATTCTGTCGTAACCCATCTGCATTCCATAATGAGATTCTTTATTTTGCATTATTTTTTCGGCCGCAGCTCTTCCAATTCCATTATCGGTAATAACGTATTGTATTTTATCATTTACTTTTTCTATAATTATAGTAAGCATTCCTTCATTGTCATCTTTGTTTTTAAGGCCGTGCAAAATTGCATTTTCTACAAATGGTTGTACAATAAGCGGGGGTACCTTATAATCACTGCTCAGCAATTCATTATCTATTTTAAAAAAGGTTTTAAATTTATTCTCGTGCCGCAGTTCTTCAAGCTCAATATATAGTTTAAGTGTGTCCACATCTTTACTGAACAATACAGTGTTTTGTTTGCTGCTGTCTAAAATATTACGCAAAAGTTTGGCAAATTTATTCAGGTATAAAGTGGCATTATATTTATCGTTGCTGTGTATAAAAGCGTCGATACTGTTTATACAATTAAAAGTAAAATGCGGATTCATCTGGCTGCGTAGTGCCTTCATCTCCATCTCGGCCATTTGTTTATTAAATAGCGTTTTAGTTCTTGCTTCTTTGCTTATGGTATTAATCCGCCATTTGGCAAGCGCATAAAGTAACCCGGTTATTATAAGGGCAACTAATATTTTAAACCAGGCGGTTTTATAAATTGGGGGGGTGATAATTATTTTAAAAGATGTGGTTTCTCCCATATTATCTCCCTGTTCTGCTTTTACTTCAAAATTATATTCACCAGGTTGCAGATCGGTATAATTGGCAAAACGTGTTGTGCCGCCGTGCACCCAATCTTTATCAACAGGATTCAGGCGGTAATAATAATTGGTTTGTTGCTGATTGGAAAAACCAAGTAATGCAAATTCAAAGCTCAAAAAATTTTGCCCGTACGAAAGCCTGACCGGTTTATTGGTTTCCAAGAATGAATCAATTGAAACATCATTATTAAAAACTTTAAATCCTGTTATTTCTACTTTTGCATTCCTGTTTTTTTGCGAAAAATTATTTCTTGTATAAAAGCAAATCATTTCAGCAACAGTTGCCGTAAGCCACTGTCCATCCTGCAAGGGATAAAAAGAAGCGGTTTTAAATTCAGAATTAATAGAGCCTGGATCAATATTCAACCGGATAAATTTTTTATCAGCCGGTTTAAATTTGTATATAGCATAATCAGTAGTAAACCATACATATCCTGCAGCATCTTTTTTTATTGCATGGATGGTATTGGCAGGCAAGCCATCTTTTGCTGTGAGATGGGAGAAAGTTTTATTGCGAAGGTTAAAGAAATTTAAGCCTCCATACCGGGTGCCAATCAGCAAAGTGCTGTCATTGTATTCTTCAATGCCTTCGGTAATATTAGCAGAAATAGCAGAAGGATTATTTTTATCGGGTACATACACGGCAGAATATAACCGCTTCTCTGTGTCAAATTGCTTGAGTCCCGACATGGTACTTACCCAACATTGCTGCCTGCTGTCAAAAAAAATATTGGACACATGTGCAAATTCCTGCGTTATACCTCTTGCACTGTCGTTATATCTATAAAATTTATTTTGCTCTTTATTCCACCCGGCAATTTTTCCATCATGCAATCCCAACCAGATATTTCCCTTCCTGTCTTTTGTCATACACCAGATGGTAGAGTTATTTAACTCGGGTGGACGAATAGTTTTGATGGTTCCGCTTACTGGATTGTAAATATGTATAAACCCATGCTGGCAGCCTGCCCAGATATTGCCATCATCATTTTGCACAAAACTCCATACCATGTTGTATTGATAAGGGTTTGTAAAAGAGATATTTTTTTTAAAATCCCATTTGCTGTCGTAAACGGTGATACCACCACCCCAGGTTCCCGCTATAATATCTCCATTTGCAGTCTGGATAAAATTCATAATCTCATTTTTTGGTATGGATGATGGATTGTTTTCTTCATGATGGATAGATTGAAAATACTGTCGGTAAGGGCTAAAAATGCTGATGCCTTTATCAGTACCTAACCAGATATTTTCTTCTTTATCCTGGACGATGCAGTAGATTTCATAATTATAATGCAGCCCCTGTTTATTATTTTCATCATTAATAATGCTAATAAAAGAATCGTTGCCGGAGTTGTATTGCAATAAGCCACCGTTTGATGTGCCAATCCAGATGTTGTGGTGATTGTCTTCAAAAAAACAATTTACCATCAATACTCCTTTTTCCTGGTTAATCTTAGTTGCTGTTGTAATACCTGGCAAAGAGTAAGTAAACATTTTTTTTGACACTGCATTGTACCTGTAAAAAAAAGGGCTACCGGTGCTTATCCAGTAATTTTCTTTGCTGTCTATCAGCATTCCCCTCAGTTCT
>JANLQE010000308.1:0-9356 GCA_031367625.1 Bacteroidota bacterium | reverse complement strand
CTTTTTACGCCATAATCTTTTGAAGCGCCCTGTGCTGATTTGGAAATGAAACCGTACGCATCATTGTTTCTGACAATTAGAATTTCCATGCCTGCATTTTCAATAGCGGTGCTGTAATCATCCTGCTGTGCTGCACCACCTATGCAGGCAGCCCAGAGTGTAGCATTACAAACTACATTTTCGGGTAATTGTTTTTCAGTAACAATGTCGGCAATTACCAGTCGCCCTCCAGGCTTCAGCACCCTTGCAACTTCTGCAAATACTTTTTCTTTATCGGTGCAAAGATTGATAACCCCGTTACTGATGACCACATCAAAACCGGCATCAGCAAAAGGAAGTTTTTCGATGTAGCTTTTGTGAAAAGAAACAGTTTCAAATTTATTTTCCTTCCGCAGGCTTTCCGATTTTTTCAATTGTTCATCCGTCATATCCGCACCCGAAACATGCCCGGCGCTACCTACTTTTAATGCAGCAACAAAAACGTCCATTCCTGAACCGCTTCCAAGATCCAGCACCTGTTCGCCTTCTTTAATATCTGCCATATCAAAATAATATCCTACACCGGCAAAGGAATCAATGGCAGCAGCAGGAATACGGTCCAGGTCATTTTTTTCATAACCCAGTTTTTCTGCAAGCCCCCGTCCCATTTCAAAATGATATTCGCCTTTGGGATTAAGCGCTACATCGCTATACATTTTTTTTACTTTCTGCTCCAGTTCAGAAGCATCAACTTTTTTGGTGAGTGTTGTTTGCATGTTTTATTTTTTTAAGTGGTGAATAAAATATTTTTTTAGCTTATTTTATAAATGACGATTCTGTTTTAGCGTTTAATTTATTTTAGATGCAATTGTTGCCGGCACAAACTATACATCAACGTTCCCAATAAAGCGCTGATGAAAATAATATAAGTGGATAAAGGTTTACTATCCACCCATTGGAGGAATACGATCACAAGCCCCGGTAAACGGTTCTGCTAAATACCATGAACATATTTGTGCGATATAAGAGAGGATGAATTGCATAACAGTTCACTATTTGTAATTCTTAATTTGAAGAACTAAAGGAAGAAAAATAGCTGATTTTTTTTCCTTCTTTTTTTGATTCTTTTATTTCACAAAGGTGGAAGCTAAAAATAGATAATCCTTTAACATAAGATAAATAATTACCTGATTGCCCTGATACGGCTTAAACTAACCTGGGTAATGCCTAAATAAGAAGCCACATATTTTAAAGGAACTCTTTTAAGGACATCGGGGGCTTCATCAATCAAAGCACTGTAGCGTTCTTCAGCTGAATGAAACTGAATTCCTTCAATTCGGTGTACAGTGTGAACGTAAGCGGCTTCAAATATTTTTCTCATTAATCTTTCTATTTCGGGGAATGTATCATACAGCCTGAAAAGTTGTGTTGAATTGATTGCCACAATTTCTGCATCCTCTAATATTTGAATTGCTTTACGGGATGGCTTGCCGGTAAATAAACTTTCAACCCTTGCAATGATGTTGTTTTCAAAAGCAAAACTTTCCGTAACGTCAATATCATCTTTGTAATAATAAATCCGGGCAATGCCTTTATTTATAAAATAAATTGTTTTGCAGGTGTGTCCTATGGATTGCAGGTCCATGTTCTTTTTAATGTTGATTACCGAACATATTTCAGCAATTGCATTTTCAGCCTCTATAGAAAGGGAGTTGTATTTTTTGAAATATTGAAAAAGTAATGTCATTTCAGCCTCTATAGAAAGGGAGTAAAGTTACCACATGAAAAGGTTAGTCTGCTGAAAATTGGTTTGCGCCAGTAAATAAGTAACATTGTTTAATAGGGAAACTGTTACAGATAATTTCGCCGTTGCCATGTATGTCTAAGTTTGAGTACTGGTGCCATCAGGCGTGCAGTAAATCAGATATTAAAACCCACCAAAAAATTTCCGTTCTCCTGAACGGTTACAGGATATAATTTTAGTTTGGTTTTTTCATCGCCTGCCCTTATGCCTGTATGCAAATCATAAATACATCCATGCCAGGGACAAATTAAATTATTGTTTTCAATTTTTCCAAACTCCATTGATAATACAGATTCAGGGCAAATACTCTGCAGGGCAAACAGCTCGTCGTTTACTTTACAAATAAGCACTTTCACACCTTCAAATTCTTTGAAATAAATTTGCCCTGATTCTAATTCTTTTTTATTACCCGCTGGTATCCAGATGGGCATCCGGATTTTATTTTCACTCTCTTTTCCGAAACCGTTTGTTGCTACAGGAATTAATTTATCTATTTGAATGGGGCCGGCTTTACGGGAAATCAATCCATCTTCAAACAAATCATACAAGGTGAATAAAGATTGCACCGCAAAATCTGCTTCCATTTCGCTGCGTAATTCCGGAGATTTTTCGTCTATTATTTTTAACAGCCGGGAGAGTGCTTCTCTGTGCAGCATATCAAAATTTTCCAGCAATGTAAAAACTATCTCTTTTGAATAGGATTCCGGAAGTTGTTCTGCCTCTTCTATTAAATGCTGCGTTTTTTGAGCAAGGTCGTTGTATTGTGTATCGCTATAATGTACATGGTTCATAATTTGTGAAAACGAAGTGAATTAATGATGATGTTTTTGATGATGACTGTCGGCACAATTGTGGATACAATCATCTAATTTTTCTCCATTGTCGTAACAGTATTCGCAATCAGGGCCGCATTCGCCATGACCTGCTTTCTGCATTCCTTCAAAAGCATTTCTAAAAATAAGACCGGCTTCTTTTTTGCCTGCAGGCGTTAAGGAAACTGTACCCTCATTATTTGCTGTTACATTTTTTCTTAAAATTATTCCAGCCAATTCATTTTTAATAATATGTTGAAGTAATTTTTCAGTAGTGGTATTTAATAAAATAACTAACCTGTCAAATGGAACATCTTCTGCTAATTCTTCTCCGTCCATCCAATACAATACCTGCAATATTTCTTCTTTCCAGAATAGTGCATCAAGTGCTTCATTATTATTATTCAGGTTATTTTCCATTATGCATCCGTTAAAGCATCGCCGTATATTTCTTTAAATTTAATGGATTCAGCATTATCAGCAATACAAAGATTACGAATAGTGCTGATAAAGTCAGGTATCGCATTTTGTACTTCCTCAGTAAACTCAACACCAGCCGTTTCAGGCCCAGGTTCTACATCTACAATAAAAGTTTCGGCAGGCCATATTTTAAAATGTTCGCCGATGATCAATAAATTTTCTACGGAAATAACGCCTGTCACTGCATCGCCAATACATGCCTGTATCATTTCTTCGTCAGGCAAACTCCCCATCCAGCGAAAGACATCTATATCGCCAATATTTCTTCCTGGCCTTTCTATAGCAGCTAATAATATAACCCTGCGATAAGGTGTTTGCAATGATTGAAATTTTTGTACGATGGCAATGGGCCCCCAATTCATTTCTTCTACTTCAACGTTTTCCGCCCAGCTTAATGTTTGAAGCATGGATAATAATGCAGGCCCAACGGAATGATTGCCCAGGTTATGATAACCGATTGTGCCGACAAGAATTTTGCCCGTCACTTCTAAGGTGGAGTAATAAGAAGAACCTTTTTCATTAATCATTTACATGGGTTTAAAAAATGTTGCATATAATTACTGAAAGTAAAATATTCATGAATTTTAATTCACACAGGCAGGTGAAGTTTTACTATACCTGGTCAGACCAGGTATTAAACACCACATGCGCAGGTGGTAACTTCTCTTACCACCATGTAATCGCTGTCGGCCACCTGTATATGTGTTGTGCATGGCATACAGGGGTCAAAACTGCGGATTGCCCTTAAAATATCAATGCCTTTAAATTTTTTATCAGGGTCTATCTGTTCAAGAATTGGTGTATTTAATACCGCTTCTTCATAAGGCCCGGGTGTACCCCATGGCGTATGAGGGGCAGCATTTAAAGTAGATGGTGTAAGTATCTGGTAATTTGAAATTACGCCGTCATCAATAATTAGGTGATGTGTTAAAAACCCCCGGCCTGCTCCCCAAAAACCTACTCCTACCTGCGTCCCTTTTTTAGGAATTTTAAATGGTGTGGCCATTTTAGTTTCTCCTTTACGCATCAGGTCTTGTGCCATATACCAGTTATCCAATGCTACCAATGCAGAAAATGGAATGGCGTAAGCTCTTGACCGGTTTCTTTCAAATGCATTCCATAATTTAGGGATATGCCACTCTAATTCTGCTGCCGGTAATTTATGCCCCGGAACTTTTAATTTAAGGCTGTGGCCAGTTGGTTCTATAAATCTTCTTTCCACCATTTTGTTGGCCATGGCGGTAACATATAACCTGGAGTAAGCACCGGCTTCCACACAGTTTCTGTCCCATGTTGGGCAGGTATCCCATGTATAACGGTCACGCCAACTTTGCTTACCGGGTTTTGCTATGGTTTCTTTATTCCATGGGTGATTTGGGCTAAGCGGATTACCGGCACTATCTTTTGCAAAACGTTGGCCATCCCATTTTTCATAGTAAGAATGTTCTACAAATTCTTCCAGTCCTACATTTATCTGTTGAAGGTTAGTTGTTATCAGTTCACCATTTACTATCGCTCCCGGTGTTGACCATCTTGCATTTCCCCATGCTTCACAATTTTCATAAGATGCATCATAATAATCAGGATGGTCCCATACCCCGGTATCTACCATCGTTGCAGGTCTTATTCCTACTTGTGCATAATCAGGATTGCATTCTAAGAAGAAGTCGAAAATATCATCCCAGATGCCAACAACTTTTTGTCCGTAGTCAAAGAATTTTATCAGGCGGTGATAAATTTCATTTAGCACAGTAATGTTCATGGTAACAGAAAGCCCACCAGGTACAACTGATTGCGGATGCGGATATTTTCCACCAATAACTACATACGCTTCTCTTGCAACACGTGTCATTTCCAATGCCTCAATATAAAGTTTACCGGTGAGTGGGTTCAGATCCTTCATAATATCAATGATCTTATCATAACCATGAACGGCCTTATTCTTTGCTGATGCTGTTTTTGCTTTTTCTACAATTTCAGGATTAGTTTCTAATACTAATTGTTCAGAATAATCGGGACCGGATAAAAGAAATAAATGCAGGGGGTGGTCATATAAATATTCTAATGCCAACAACATATTTCGCATTACAATTGCCAGCGGTGGCGGTTTAATGCCTAAAGCCATTTCAATAGCCAGCGCAGAAACTGCAGCATGAACACCGCCGCAAACGCCACATGCCCGGCTGCTGATGTATGCAGCATCAAGAGGGTCTCTTCCTTTTAAAATTATTTCATAGCCCCTGAATAAAGTGGCCATTGATTTACTGGAGATTACTTTTTTGTTTTCCAAATCAACTACACTGTGAAAGGCAAGGGCACCAGCCACCCTTGTTACCGGGTCATAATCAACATTTTTTAAAAAACCATTTTTACCTAAAAGGTCTTTTAATTTATCCTCGTTTTTACCCAGGTCAACCACTTCATAAGAATAAGGATTGGCAACACCTTCTTTTAAAAATGCATTACCCTGTGCATCGAATTCAATTGGTAAGTTTTTGAAACACATAATTTTTTCTTTTACAATTTTAAAACCCCGGCTATTGCTCCCAGGTGTTTATTTACAGATGAAAGCCCGCCATGTAAAGTATCTAATGCACCGTTGATGGTGGTAAGATGCCCGGCGAGCGGCTGGGAATCATTTTCAATTTTTTGAAGGCCACCTGCTAACTGCTGCAGATGGTTGCCGGCTTTTCTTAATGCAATGATTATACCCACCAGATAAATTACCAGTACCAGTACAACCAGTGCCACTACAATTAATGTTGCAATAAATAAATAGTGTGTCATACTAATTAAATTTAGCGGCCCTGCCGCCTAAAGTTACTTCAATAGTTTCAGCGTTATTATTGATCTTACCTGCAGTATCCAATATATCTACGGCTACTTCAATAGTACTGTTAAGTACTTTTATATGTTCGGTATTACCGGCAATGCCCAGGCCTGCTTCTTTCATTTCTTTTAAATAACGTTCTATATTATTTGCTGCCGATAATGTTTTATGCAATAAGCGTATGATAGGCCCCAGCACTACCACTGCAACTATCAATAATATTATCCAGAGTATCTCTACGGTTGACATGTTTAAATATTTTTTTGTTTTAAGGCTGCCTGTATGGTTTCTTCTAAATGTTTGTTAACCACTTTTAATCCTGCACCGGTATTTGATAATGTATCATTCAGCTTTGTAACCTGTACCGGCAGGTGGCCTGTTTCAGTTTCAATAGCACGAAGCCCCAACCTCAGCTTGGCCAAAAAGCTGCTTCCATCGCCACCAATACTTACCAGCAATTTCCTGATTTGCGTTACAATAATAATGAGTGCAAAAACTAAAATCAACACCAGCACAATGGTCAATAACATTAAAATAGTGTACATGCTAATTTATTTTTTTATGTTCTAATACACATGCCGGACAGCCGGGACATATTTTTGCATGCTGTTCTATGGCTGCCGATTTCCCGATTATTTTTACTGCCGTATTATAAATTTTTGAAACAACCTGGTTGGTAACTGTCAAAAAAATAGGGATTTGAATGGTATTGTTTGCCACTAATTTTCCTTCGGTCCATATTTTTTCTACACCAGTATTTATTTTTTTAGCGGTGTTGCGAATCAGTATCAGCAAAATGGCAACAACAATGGTAACCACCAGTCCCAACACTAATGAAATAACCCATACGGTAGTTACTGTATCTTTACTAACCTCTTCCATAGTATTTTATTTAACCTCACCCAACCCCTCTCCAAAGAAGAGGGGCAGGAAAAATAATGTTATTTAGTTTGTTCTGTTTCATGAAAAGCTTCGGCCACCAATCCTGCACTATTTTCAATTGTTTCTGCCTCCGATAAAATGCTTACTGCTTTATGATTGGTTTCCAGCAAACCCCAGATGCTCAAAGTATTTTCTTTTATTTTTATTACCAGTGAAAGTGCTGCGGTGGCTAATTTTAAAATCTTTCTTGCGGCCATCCATATCAGTATCAGTAAAATTGCAGCAACAACTACAAGGGCTGCGGAAATGGCCAGTCCAATATAAAATTGATTATAGTAAGCAGCGTCATTCATGCGTTCATATTTACAGGTGCAGCATCTTTTTCTTTGTTGATATTTTTCCCATTTAATGTTTGTGAACCCGGCTTAACACTATCCATGAATTGTATTTTATTATAGAAGTATTTGCCTATTTTTTGTAAAGTGCTGGGCGGTTCTACATGTCCCCAACCCGAAGGCACTTCATTATTCTTATTCCACAGAGGAGCCCTGTTTCCATACATCATAGAAAACCTTCTCAGGTTTCTTATAAAATATCCTGTTGTTTTGGAAACGTTTGAAGAAATCATAGTGCCGGGAGGCTTTACATAAAAAGGTGCAAAAGCATCCGGGAAACCGGGCATGGTACAACCAATGCAGGGTGCACCAACATTCATACAACCTCCTAGATGGTTAACAGCCCCTCTTTTATTAATATTACATTGTACCACCGGACCCCAGCAACCAATATCCACCAGGCATTCTTTATCTCCATATTCTTTTGCAAAAATGCCTTCTTCAAAAAAACCTCCACGGGTACAACCCTGGTGTACGGTATCAGTAAATAACCAGGCGGGTCTTCCCAGACTATCAAATTCGGGCAATGGCCCTATACCCTGTAAAAAAAGTAAAACGGCAGCAACAGTTTCTGTAAAATTATCGCCCTGCGGAGCACATCCCGGAATATTTACAACCGGCAAACCTAAAGTGCTTCTGTAGTTTTTGCCGAGAAAATCCATGAGCCCCATAGATCCTGTTACGTTTCCTGCAGCAGCAGGAACGCCGCCCCAGGTTGCACAAGTGCCAATAGCAATAACAGCAGCCGCATGAGGAGCCATCAATCCTAACAAATCAGCGGTTGGGAAAGGTTGGTTTTCACCATCAACTTTCCTTGTACCAAGACCAGAAAAATAACCACCATTTTTATCGTTTAATCTTTCGTTGGCAACAGAACCCTCAAATACAACTACAAACTGTTTATCAAATTCCCCCCTTGATGCTTTATGAAATGGCTCCATAAATTCTTCTCCAGCCTCAACAGATAAAACAGGGTGATGCAAAACTATTTTTGGAACACCGGGAATGATACCCAGCATTAAAGATTCAGCAGTCGGGGATGTAGCGCCGATAGTGGAGATTGAACAGCCATCACAACTCATGCCGGCCAGCCAGAATACATGTACTTCCTGCAAGGCATCGGCGTGTAGAGTGGGTTGCGATGAGACCATCTTTATAATTTTTATGAAAGCTAATTTTTAATATCGGAAAAGGGTTTGTTTTTTTTAGAAAACATTTACTAAATTCTACGCAATCTTTTTTTGTTAAATTTACTTTGTGAAGCATACAAAAAATTCAATACTGGAGCAGTCCTTAAAATTATTTAACAGGTATGGATTCGTAAATGTAAGGCTGCAACATATTGCAGATGCCGGTTCTATCAGTGTAGGCCATCTTGCCTATCATTTTAAAAATAAAGACTCCATCATTGAATCGCTGTACGACCAATTAAAAGAACAGCAGGAGGTATTGTTATACGATTTTAGAACAGTGCATTTATTTGAAGATATAAAACAACAACTACAGCTTATTTTCCGGCTTCAAAAAAAATACCTTTTTTTTTACCTTGACACGCTGGAAGTATTAAGGGCTTATCCCGCCATTAAAGAAAAACACCAACAGCATATTGCCTGGCAATTACAGCAAATAGAATGGATGTTTGAGTTTAATATTTTCAGGGGTTCTTTTAAAGAAAACCAGGATGGGCAAAATAAAAAATTGGACTGGTTATTCTGGATTGCTGTTGACAACTGGATGCATGCCCGGCTGATAAGCGGCCTTGATCATTTAAATGAAGAAGATTTTTTACAGGATGTTTGGAATTTACTAATGCCTTATTTTACTGCAGAGGGGCAGGAGGAGTTTCAGTTGTTATATAAAAATATAATGTTGAATCCTTAGTCCAGGGATTCTAAAAAATTACTCATTACCTTATTTTCAGCCATTGCTGGTAACTCCCAAACCATTAAAGAGCGCATACCCCACCCCGTGAGAGCCGGGGCGTCGTCGGTTCTCAAAATCGCACTCGTCTAAATAATCTAACGCTTTATACAGCTTGGTTTGATATTCCCTGAAAAACTGGTGTTTTCTAATAACACTTTTCAAACCATGCAGCCGAATGAGATACTAACGCTGCTTTGCAATGGTGGTAAGGGTTTCAGCCCAAACGAAAAAGGACTTTCCAAGAATAAACT
>JANLQE010000134.1:0-10747 GCA_031367625.1 Bacteroidota bacterium | reverse complement strand
GCAGCATTAAAAGTATCCAGAATACTCTCACTTAAATTGTGAAAATAATCTTTCATTTCTATGCCTGCAAGATTGCCTTTCTGGTAAAGTTTCTGATGAATGATACCCATTGAGAGCACACGGTTTTGGGCGGCCTGCATTACGGCCTGTGCAGAAGGATGATCAATCTGAGCTGCCTGCAATGCCAGTAAACCCGAAACGATTTCTAAATTATTTTTTACCCGGTGATGGATTTCTTTTAAAAGCAATTCATTCTCTGCATTTCGTTTGTCGAGCTGTAAATTTTTATGTTCCAAATCTTCATTAAGGGTCTCTAATTTTGTATTCACCCGCCGCTTATTTTGATAGTTGCGGTACAGCCCTGCTATAAAAAGTACCAGCAAACCTGCTGCGCCCAGTGTTAACCACTGTAGCCTGCTTTGCTGTGATATAGCCTGCTGCTGGGTTTTGATGGTGGTTTCTTTTTTTGCCACTTCAAATTCTGTTTGCAATTTTGCAACCCGCTGGTCGGCTTCGGCAGTAAACACACTGTCTTTTAATACATCGTATTTTTGAAAAGCAGCGTAAGCATTTTTGTAATCGCCGGTTGTAGCATAAGCCTTGCCCAACTCTTTATAAGCCTGGTTTAAAAAAAAATCATCGCCAAAATCTTCGGTAGCAACCTGTAAACAAATTTTTAAACTTACAATAGCTGTATCCGGGTGGTTAGAAAGATTTTGCAACTTTGCCAGCGAAAGCCACGACCGCATCAGCATAAAATTATTACCCAAAAGTGTAGAATACCTGATGGCTTGTTTTGCATTTAATGCTGCCTTTGTATAATCACCGGTGATGCTGTATAAATCTGTGAGTGAAATATAAATATCAGCAAGGTTATTATAAAACTGGTAGCGTTCACTTTGTGCCAATGCCAGCTTAAAATATTTTTGTGCATTGGGATAATCTTTTACAGACAGGTAGTTGTTGCCAATTACATATAATGTAAAACTGTAGTCCATATCATCAATATCTCGTTGCTTAAAAATTGCTTCTGATTGTAAACCATATTCAATGCCCTTGTTAAACTTGGATTGTTTCCAGAACAAATTACTAAGGTCGCTGTAAGCCATTGCCTGCGTTTTCAAATCTTTTAAACTGTCGCCAAGCTGTAATCCTTCTAATGCATAATCTGCTGCTTTGCTTAACTGTCCTTTTCTTTCAAACACATAGCCTAATTGTGTAAGCAGTAGTGGCCAGTCTTTCTTTGTAAGTTTTGTTTTTGCTGATTGCAATACTGCAAATGCGGAATCTAATTTCTCCTGCCGCAGCAAAATAGCACCGAGTGTTATTTGCAGGCGGGCTTCCCATAATTTATTTTTAGATACAATCGCAAAAGACAATACTTTATTGGCGAGAGTATAGGCTTTATCCAAATTACGGGTGTGCCAGTAATATGCCAGGTCGTTGCCCACAGCAAGTTTGAGTGTATCGGGCAAATTTTGTGCGTATGCTTTTTCCAACTCAGTTAAATACGAAGAATCAAAATCATCTGTTGCTGCAAACGCAGCACGGTAGGGCGGCGTACGAAAAAGGTCAACCAACTGGGCAGTGCCAGCAGTGGTTGTAAAAATAAAAAAGCAAAAAAAAATTATTCTCATTTTATATTTAGGTAACAGTACTGTTTTTTGCTTACTAAAAATAACAGGTAATAGTAGTTCTGATACCTCCGTACAGAATCAGTTGGAGTTTCTGGAAATCTGGATAATAATTGTTATCAGGTGGTGAGAGATAGATATGCGAATTTAATGTTTTATTTTAATCATCAGTTTACAGCCACATGGCAAACGCATTAAAAATATTAGAAACAAAAAACACGCACTTTTTAATCCCAGCGGGCAATGTCATTAAGTTAAGGATATTTTAAATTATAAAATACCCAATTCCAGTTCCCTCTCCTTT
Organism: Bacteroidota bacterium; assembly: GCA_031367625.1. Lineage (GTDB taxonomy): Bacteria > Bacteroidota > Bacteroidia > Chitinophagales > Chitinophagaceae > Ferruginibacter. The sequence goes on along the minus strand of JANLQE010000134.1, from coordinate 8,809 downwards.
GGAGAGGGGTTGGGGTGAGGTCTTTACAAACGCTTAACTTAATGACATTGCCCTTTGGGGTTTTACTGGATGCTTGAATACCTAAAAATAAATAAGGGTGCATTTCAAATGGTCGCACTAATAAATGTAAATTTATTGTACTAAACCCCATTATTATGGCAAAAGAACAATTATGGTAAAAATAGTGGGGTTTAGTACAATCAACTAATCAGTTATTACAGCAACGATAAAAACAGGATGAACTATCAGGAATATACAAAAATCTGGTGTGGTATAATTGGCTCCGGTGCAATTGAATCAGCCCACAGGACACTGGTGCAAAAGCGTATGAAGCGGTCTGGGCAAAGATGGAGTTGGAAAGGAGCACAACATATACTTAACCTGGGGGTGGTGAGAAAAAATATTGATTGAGATAAAATTATTGAACTCACTAAAACAACTTTCAAGGCTGCAACTTAACTGCGACAATTTGAAATGCACCCGGCGGTTATAATAAATAACCATTCCTTAATTGAACTTATTATCTTTATAACGCTAAAATAAAATCTGTATGCTTAAATTAATTTTCACCTTTTTCTCATTATGTATTTTCTTTTTTGGTTTTTCACAAAGAACTCCAGCTAGAACACCTGAAACGGATGGTATAAAACCTATTGCACTTACGTCTTCAACTTTTCAAAACCTGGCCGGCTCAACCCTGGAAGGTCAAGTGTTTCATGTAAAGGCAAGCAATGATGTAGAAGGATCACCATTATTGTTTGATGATTGGAAAAGCGGTGAAGTTACTTTGGCTAATAGTGAAAAATATGCGGTAGATAAATTAAACATGGATGCCTCCAGTGATAAATTTATTTATTTAAAAAACGACACGATGTATGAAATTTTTAACGAGGTAAAAGAAATTAAAATTAATATTGAAAACACAGAAGATGAATCACATAAATATATGCTGTTTAAAGAAGGCATAAATCCTGATAATGGAAATTTTGTACAAGTGCTGGCCTCAGGCAAGATTACTATATTTCAGGAGTATGATAAAAAACCAGAAGGCGAAAATTACTCCAATGGAATTGTAGAACATACCAGAAAGTATGTATTACATTCCAGTAAGAGTGCATTAGTGGGTAAGAAGGTAATTCCTATTAAAAATTATAGTGCTTCTGCCCTTGAAGGCCTGACTTCCGACAAAAAAATTGAAGTAGCCGCTTATGTAAAACAAAATAATTTAAAGCTAAAAAAAGAGAGCGATTTTTTAAAAGCTATAGATTATTATAACAGCATTGCACCATAAAAAGACCAGATAATTATACATAATAAAAGGGCGTATCTGTGATACGCTTTTTTTATTTATTGAATTTAAAAACCTCCTTAAGTAAGGCAATAAGACTTATTAACAATGTATGGTTTAAAATAAGTATCAAAAATTTTACTGTTAATCAATCAATTACAAAACCCCTGTAAAAATTAATCCTCTTTTTGTTTGGAAATAAACTTTCATTCCCGCTACCTTTGCCGCCCTAACGAAAAGTTGTCTAAAATTTATTTTTTACGATTCTTTCCGATGGACATTTAAATTAAAAAACTGCGGGGATAGCCGCAGCTTCATCTAAAAATAAGAACAATGAGTAAATTACATTTCACCACAAAACATGCGAACGAGGCTACCGTTAAGCACAACTGGTACGTTGTAGATGGTACTAATCAAACCGTTGGGCGTATGTGTGCCAAAATCGCAGCCGTTCTTAGGGGTAAGAACAAGGCTTATTACACTCCACACGTAGATTGCGGAGATTTTATTATCGTTACCAACTGCGAAAAAGTTGTACTGTCGGGTAATAAAATGGAAGACAAAAAATACCTCACCTTTAGTGGTTACCCTGGTGGGCAAAAAGGCGAAACAGCAAAAAATCTGCAAAGCCGCCGCCCCGAAGTATTAATTGAAAGGGCTGTAAAAGGTATGTTGCCTAAAAACCGCCTTGGCCGCCAGATGTACAAAAAATTATTTGTATATGCCGGTGCCGGGCATCCGCATGGTGCACAAAAACCTGCAGAATTAACCTTTAATAAAATTAAATAACTAAACAAGCTACAGGCTCATAGCTTACCGCTATCTGCCCAGCTAAAAAATAAAAAATGGAAAAGCAAAAAAACGCAGTTGGTCGCAGAAAGGAAGCTGTAACACGTGTTTTCCTTAGCAAAGGAGAGGGCGCCATAACAGTAAACGGTAAAGACTATAAAGTTTATTTCCCCTTAGTATATCTGCAAAACCAGGTAGAAGCCCCTTTAAAAACCGTAGAAGCTACCGATAAATTTAATATCGTAGTAAACGCTACAGGTGGTGGTGTAAAAGGACAGGCCGAAGCAACCCGCTTAGGTATTGCCCGTGCTTTACTGGAAGTAAGTGCAGATTACCGCCCGGCTTTAAAAGCTGCTGGTTTATTAAAACGTGATCCCCGTGCTGTAGAGCGTAAAAAACCAGGCCGTAAAAAAGCAAGGAAAAGCTTTCAGTTCAGCAAACGTTAATTTCAGCATATTGCTTATGGTTAATAGTTCATGGCAGATACAACTCTATGAACCATCAACTATGAACTATCAACAACTTTAAAAATTACTTTAATAATATACAATGGAAAATAACACTTCCTTACAACAGCAACTTTTAGAAGCCGGCGTTCACTTTGGTCACCTGAAGAAAAAGTGGAACCCAAAAATGCTGCCTTATATTTTTGCAGAAAAAAAAGGTATTCATATTATTGACCTTAATAAAACCGTAGAAGGTTTGCAGGAAGCAGCCGCAGCATTAAAAGCAATTGCACGCAGTGGTAAAAAAATAATGTTTGTTGCTACCAAAAAACAAGCTAAAGAAATTGTGCAGGAAAGCGCAAAACGTGTAAACATGCCTTTTGTTACCGAGCGTTGGTTAGGTGGTATGCTTACCAATTTCAATACCGTTCGCAAGAGCGTAAAGAAAATGCAGAGCATAGAAAAAATGCTGGGCGACGGAAGCGCAGAAAATCTTAATAAAAAAGAAAGGCTTACGCTTACCCGTGAAAAAGATAAGATGGAGAAAGTATTAGGTGGCATAGCACAAATAAGCCGTGTACCCGCTGCCTTGTTTATGGTAGATATAGGCCATGAGCATATTGCTCTGTCTGAAGCCAAGCGTTTAAACATAAACACTTTCGGTATGGTAGATACCAATTGCGATCCTAATAAAGTTGATTTTGCCATTCCTGCAAATGACGATGCTACCAAATCAATTGCTATAATTGTAAACTACATTACAGCAGCTATTGCAGAAGGTTTGGCAGAACGCCAGGCTAATAAAGATGAAGATGAGCATAGCGATTCTGAAGAAAGTGCAGAAGCAAAAGCAGCCCGTTTTGAACAAAAAGCAGGCGAAGGCGATGACAGAAACAAACGCACCAGAGGCGGTGTACCTACAAAACGTAGAGTACCGGGCCCCGGTGCAGGTGGCAGAAGGCCGGCAGGTGGCCCGGGTGGTGCAAGATAAAAACCCTCACCTATCCTCCCACTTGTGGAGAGGGAAATGGAGGAGATTGATGTTTATGATTATTATATTACCGGTATTGGTAATTCTATTAAACATCGTTGCCCTGATAGCTATCGGGACTTAATTTTACTGAATACCAATGGTCATCGTTTTATAAAGCGATGATTTAAAAGTTCTTTAAATTAATTTATCAACTTTAAAACTAAGTTCTCCTTTTGGGGACAGGGGTTATGACAATAACAGCAGCAGATATAAATAAATTACGCCAGGCCACCGGTGCCGGTATGTTAGATTGCCGTAAAGCATTAACAGAAAGTAATGGCGATTTTGAAGCAGCCATTGACTGGCTTCGCAAACAGGGGCAGAAGGTAGCAGCAAAACGCAGCGACCGTGAGGCGAAAGAAGGTGTGGTGTTAGCAAAAACAACGGCAGATAATAAATCAGGTATTGTACTTTGTATTAGTTGCGAAACTGATTTTGTAAGCAAGAATGCAGATTTTGTAGCTTTTGCCCAAAGTATAATGGATGCAGCAATTGCCAATGATGTAAAATCTACAGAAGAATTAAATACCGTATCCATTAATGGCACTATAGTATCTGATCTTATAAATGATAAATTGGCTTCTATCGGAGAAAAAATTGAAGTGTCAAAATTTGAAAGAGTTGAAGCGCCATTTGTTGCCAGCTATATACACGGTGCAAACCGTATGGGTGTATTAGTAGGCCTTACCCAGGAATCTGCAGAAGCAGGTAAAGATGTAGCAATGCAGATTGCAGCAATGAACCCTTTGGCAGTTGATGAAAGCTCCATCTCTCCTGAAACTATTGAAAGAGAAAAGAACATTGCCATTGAAATGATAAAAGCAGAAGGAAAGCCACCTGAAATGGCTGAAAAAATTGCTATGGGCAAATTAAATAAATTTTTTAAAGACAACACTTTGATGGCTCAGGCTTTTGTAAAAGACGGCAACCAATCGGTAGAAAATTATTTAAAAAGTATTAATGCAGATCTAAAAGTTACCCAATTTAAGAGAGTAGCTTTAGGATAATCTCACTTCATATTTAAGAGCCCGGTTTTACCGGGTTTTTTATTTACCGGTATTTTTTAAATATAATCAGGTTGCTGAAAAATATTTAAAATATATCTTCGCAATGAAATCTCAACTCATACATCACAAATCATCAATCTTTTTATGCTTCCTAAATACAAACGCATTCTTTTAAAACTCTCCGGAGAATCATTAATGGGAGATAAAAATTTTGGATTGGATTCTGGTGTGATATCCCAATATGCACAGGAAATAAAACAGATAACAGATATGGGTGTGCAGGTAGCTATTGTAATTGGCGGCGGTAATATTTATCGTGGTATGAACGAAGCGGAGACAGGTATTGAAAGAGCACAGGGAGATTATATGGGTATGCTGGCCACTGTAATAAATGGCATGGCTTTACAAAGCGGCCTGGATAAAGCCGGTGCTTATACCCGTTTACAAAGTGCAATTAAAATGGAACAGATTGCAGAGCCCTATATCCGCAGGCGGGCCATGCGGCATTTAGAAAAAGGCCGGGTAGTAATTTTTGGCGCCGGCACCGGCAATCCTTATTTTACTACAGACACTGCAGGCTCGCTAAGAGCAATAGAAATAAAAGCTGATGTAATTTTAAAAGGCACCAGGGTAGATGGTATTTATTCTGCCGACCCCGAGAAAGACCCAACGGCTACGAAGTATGGTAAAATTTCTTTTGCAGAATGTATTGCTAAAAATTTAAAGGTTATGGATATGACGGCCTTTACACTTTGTATGGAAAATGATTTGCCCATCATTGTATTTGATATGAATAAGCCCGGCAATCTGATGAGTGTTGTTACAGGCGAAAAAGTAGGTACATTGGTGAGATAAAAAAATATGTTTACTTAACATAAAGCTGTCAAATTATTGGCAGCTTTTTTTATGCAGTAGAGGGCACCGTAAAAACAGCAGCAGTACAATTGCCTCAAAAAAAATTTGCCATAACAACCAAACAGCATAATTTACCAATATAATTTATACCTGCCATGCTTACAGAAAAACAAATAAAACAATTAAAGGGCGAAAACGAATTATTGCTGTTGCAACTGGAAGATGTAAATGAAGTGATAAAGCAGCGGGAAAAAGAACTGGAAGAATTGAGGCGTATAGCCACCAAAGCAAGGCAAATGCAAAGTCAGCTTGATATGAACCTGCTGGAATTTGAACAGATGCAAAATAATATCGGCGAAAAACAACAGCAAGCAAAAGGGGCATCTGTAAGAATGGAAGAGTTGGAAAAAGAACTGCACAATTCTATTAAAATAGAAAACCGGTATAACAATATGCTGGATGAACATATCAGCCTGCAGGCAAACTTATTAGATACCAGCAATGAATTGGAAGAGGCTGCTGGATTGTATAAAAAAGTACAGCAACTGAAGGCTTCTCTTACCCAAACAAAAAGCAGCCTTGAGATGGGACAAATAGAAATACAAAATTTAAAAGATGAACTGGCAGAAACAAAAGAGTTGAATATACTGCTGCGTGAAAAGAAAAAAAAATAATTAAAATACAACACTTGCAAAGACGGTTGGGATGAATTATATTACTTATCTAAAATATAACCTGCTATGAATCTAATTGAAAGAGTAAAAAACATTATTGTATCTCCTAAAACAGAGTGGGAGAAAATTGCCGTAGAAAATCAATCTATGTCAAATGTAATCACATCTTATGTATTGCCACTAACGCTGATTGGGGCAGTGGCTACTTTTATTGGCTACGGCCTTATTGGAGTTAATACCGGATTTTTAGGATTAAGGATGAAGGGAATGGATTGGGGCTTTTATATGGCAATCAATAAATTTATTACAGGTATTTTAGCGGTAGTAATTTCTGCTTATGTGGTAGATATGCTTGCACCATCATTCGCTTCAGAAAAAAACCTTGATAAATCGGCACAGCTTGTAGCGTATGCTTACACTCCTGCAATGATAGGTGCTTTTTTAAATGTATTGCCAATGCTGGGTATTATTGGTGGCCTGTTTGGATTGTATGGTATTTATTTATGGTATTTAGGCCTCGGCCCCATGAAAAAAACAGTCGAAGATAAAAAAGTAATTTACCTCGTGGTCTCTATACTGGTATTGATTGTTATATCATTTGTTATTGGACTCATAATGACCAAAATTTTAGGAAATGTATTTAATCTTGGAGATTTTGGAACAGGGTTAGGAAGATAATATAACAGGTAATTTTTTTTTGAATAATTTTAAAGCCATCTTTAAAAAGATGGCTTTTTTTATTAGCATTAAATCAATGAGATTTGCTTAAAATATTAAATAATGAATTCAATCTCTAATATAAGAAAAGACTACAGGCTGCAATCATTAAATGAAGCGGATGCAGGTGCTAACCCCTTCAATCAATTTAGTAAATGGTGGAACGAAGCTATCATCAGTAATATTGAGGAAGCTAATGCAATGACATTATCCACCGCAGACATTAATGCAAAACCATCTGCAAGAATAGTTTTGCTAAAAGGATTTGATGAAAAAGGGTTTGTATTTTTCAGCAATTACCATAGCCATAAAGCAAAAGATATGGAAAGTAATGCGCAGGTGAGCCTGGTATTTTTTTGGAAAGAACTGGAGAGGCAAATACGGATAGAAGGAACGGTATCAAAAATAAGTAGTGAAGAAAGTGATGATTATTTTAAATCCCGCCCGCAGGCAAGTAAAATAGGTGCATGGGCATCGCCGCAAAGCAAGGTAATTTCTTCCAGAAAAATAATAGAAGCCAATGTAGCAGAAGTAGAAAAAAATTTTTCAAGAAAAGAAATAGAGCGCCCACCACATTGGGGCGGCTATGCCGTAAAGCCCGTCCTTATTGAGTTTTGGCAGGGAAGACCCAGCCGTTTGCACGATCGTATTCAATACAGCATAACGGAAGCTGCAGGCTGGAAAATAGAAAGACTGGCGCCTTAAATAAAAGGCAATGTATAAAAGTAAATAGAGTATATAATGTACGGATCATTTAAATCATAAATACCTTATATACTCTACACAACCTTATCCGCTTATTTTTTTGCAGGTGCTGCTTTTTTTGCCGCTGCATTTTTTGCAACAGTTGCTTTAGATTTTGCAGGCCTTGTTTTTCCAAAAGATCCTGCAGTTATTTTTCCTTTTTTTGTTTTAATATCACCACGTCCCATAATATATATTTTTATTTTTTTTGAATGATTATAAAAAAAAGCAAGATACGGATGCATCTTGCTTTTTTAATGATTTAATGATGCTTAGATTTTAGCCGATAATTCTTTACCTGCTTTAAACTTAGCAACTTTTTTTGCTTTTATTTTGATAACAGCGCCTGTTTGTGGATTACGTCCGTTACGGGCAGCTCTTTTTGATACAGAGAAAGTACCAAAACCTACCAATGTAACTTTGTTACCACTTTTTAAAGTTTTTGTAACAGCTTCCACAAAAGAATCTACAGTAGCGTTTGCCTGAGTTTTTGTGATGCCAGCGTCTTCAGCAATTTTTGCAATTAATTGAGCTTTGTTCATAATAAGTTTTTTGAGATTTTATAGTGCAACAAATATAGAAGGTTTTTAATTGCAACAAAATTTATTTTTCATAAAAATAAAAATTTAAAAACGGCTACAACCCACCATGCACAAGGAGTTTAGGAAGATATATGGGCTTATTGATAAAAACATAAAGCGAGGCACCTGGGCAAAATGCAGCGTAGGAGAGGGTTTCAGCGCAATTCCGCTTCAAATCCTTTGTGAATGCGGCTTGCAGGTTATAAATAAAACAGGTTTTATTTTGGTGTTATTTATTTTTTTTGTTTTGCACAATTAGTTAACAACCTTCATCAGCGACCGGAAGGCAATGGTTTTATTACCCCATTTATCAAAAGATTTTTCACGCATAACGGGCGCAAACTTTTCAATGTAAAGATTATATAAAGCTTTACTTTCTGCAAAATACTGAACAGTATAAGTTGGCCCATCTGTGTTATCTGTTTCCAGTAGTTCCAAAATATTGGCGTGTGTAAAACAACCTGAATTGATGATCTCAGGAATATGCTCTTCTTTCAGCCATTGTAACCATTCTCCTGCAACAGCAGTATCAACTTTGGTAGTTACATTATAAACGATCACATTTATTAATTTTTTATTTCAAGATAAATCGGGCAATGGTCACTGTGTTTTACATCAGGATAAATAGCTGCGGCCACCAGTTGTTTTTTTAATGCTGGTGTTACTGTAAAATAA
>JANLQE010000276.1:0-41422 GCA_031367625.1 Bacteroidota bacterium | reverse complement strand
AAAACCTTCTCATCCGTAGTGAGATGCTCTATTCAATTGAGCTACGCAGCCTTTTTTTAATGGAGGGCAAATATACTGCTTTATACAATTCTGCCCAACTACAATCCCGATAAAAAACTGGAATGAATATAATCCACTACACTTTCTAAACTTTTGGTTTCTTCAAATACTTTTAATTGTCTGTCTGCACCGGTGCCGGTTTCCAGCATTTTATGTACATGACTGATGGCGTGCTGGCTTCCCAAATGCGGTATTACATCATCTACAAAATCGAGTAATTCATAAATAAGTACACGGGTGTTTACTTCTGTTTCTTTACCAAAATCTATCATGCTGCCTTCTATACCGTAGCGGCTGGCCCGCCATTTATTTTCGTTCAGTAATGCACGGGAGTACATCATAAAATTTAAATTCTGGCTGCGCAGTTTATACAATTTGGCACATATTGCCTGAAACAATCCTGCAATGGCAATGGTTTCATGTACTGTTAAGGGGATATCGCAAATGCGGAATTCTACTGTATTAAAAAATGGATGAACCCTGAGATCCCACCATATTTTTTTTGCATTATCTATGCAATTTGTTTTTACCAGCAGCTTTATATAATTATCATACGCTTCTATGCTTTCAAAATAATCGGGTATGCCTGTACGTGGAAATTTTTCAAAAACTTTGGTACGAAAAGATTTATACCCGGTAAGCCTGCCTTCCCAAAATGGGGAGTTGGTGCTTAGCGCAAAAATATGCGGCAAAAAATAACGGGCACTGTTGGCAATATGGATAGCCATTTCCCGGGTTTCCATACCTACGTGTACATGCAAACCAAAAATTAAATTACTGCGGGCAGCTTCCTGCAGCTCATTTACTATTTCGCTATAGCGGGCATGCTCTGTAATTAACTGGCTCTCCCAATGGCTGAAGGGATGCGTACCACTTGCTCCTACCCAAAGGCCCAGATCATCTGCAATGCCGCTGATGGTTTTACGCAGCGTAGCCACATCTACAAATGCCTCATCAACATCGGCACAAATATCTGTACCCACTTCTACCACAGCCTGGTGCATTTCGGCCTTTACTTTATCCATTAATATTTTTTGCCCTTCATGCACAATCTTTTGTTCATGGCTTTTAAGCTCATGGGTTGCAGGGTCTATCACCATGTATTCTTCTTCTACACCCAGCGTAAATTGCTTGTAAGATAAATTGGCCATAAATAGATTTAGGAGGTGTGATATATGATTTTTGATTTAAGGCTGCATATTTTTTTTAACGGCTGTATATTAATAAAGTTTTTGTTTATCAGCACTTCGCTTTATGTATTCTCCCCAGGTTAAATTATCTGCTCCTTCTACATGGCTTTGTGCCAGTTCTATTGCATAGTTTGCGGCAGTTTCTACCACCCAGTCAAAATTTTCCTGACCTACACTTGTTACTTCGGCATCGGGCGCAGGGTTGCAAAAATCAATGGCATAAGGTACGCCATCCCTTATGGCTAACTCTACGGTATTAAAATCATAACCAAGATAACGGCATATTTTAAGCACAATATCTTCCATTAATTTATGCCGCTCCGGCGAGGGTTTAAAATCGGCTGAATAGCGCAGGTGATGCGGATTGCGTGGCTCATAAGGCATAATGCGTACATGCCTGCCGCCAATGCAATAGCACCGGTAGTATTCATCAAATTTTATTTCTTCCTGCAGCATCATTACCAACTGCTCTGTTTCTGCATGTTTTTCAAAAAACTCGTCCATGCTGTTGAGTTGATAAACACTCTTCCAGCCGCCGCCTGCAAAAGGTTTCATGTATGCCGGAAAACCAATGTATTTAAAAATACCTTCCCAATCCAGGGGATAGGCAAGGTTTGCAAATGATTCTGTATTGGTATCGGGCGGTAATTCACGGGAAGGAAGTATAACCGTTTTGGGAACCGGCACACCTATTTTGGTAGCGAGGCAATTATTAAAAAATTTTTCATCTGCACTCCACCAAAAGGGATTGTTTATAACCATCGTACCACATAATGCTGCATTTTTAAGATAGGCTCTGTAAAAAGGAACATCCTGCGATATGCGGTCAAAAATAACAGCATAACCGCTGGCCTCTCCCTGCATTACTTTATCAATGCGTACGGGTTCTGCCATTATACCATCCAGTTTTTTGCTGTTTATTCTTTCTATAAATGCTTCCGGAAAACTTCTTTCCTTGCCGTGCAAGACGCCTATTTTTTTCATAAAAATTATTTATAATTTGAGGAAATATTTTTCATTAAACGTATTCAAATATATTTTTAAGACAGCAATAAAACAAGTTATGTTTTTTTTGAAATAATACTGATAATTTTTTTGCAGGGGTTTGCTTATTTTTGCAGCTTATGACCGCTGAAAAAACAGGAGAAGTGCTTATTGAAAAACACATTCTTCATTCTCAATTTCTTGAAAGGGATGTTACTGTTGATTGTTATTTTCCGGCTGACCTGGCTTTGCTTCCAGATATCTCTCTGTTACTGATTAATGACGGGCAGGACCTTGTAAAAATGACTTTTGAAAAAATACTTGAATCACTCATCTGCACAAAAAAGATAGCGCCATTATTTTGTGCCGGAATATATTGTGCGCCCGATAGAAAAAACGAGTACGGCACCGCAGGTATATTAGATTACAAAGGCCGTGGTGCAAAAGCAGATTTATATACCCGTTTTATAATGGAAGAATTAATGCCTTACCTGCGTAAAACCTACCAGGTAATTTCTTTTAAAGAAAAGGCATTTGCAGGTTTTTCTTTGGGAGGTTTATGTGCCGTGGATATAGTGTGGAACCATGCAGCCGAATTTACTAAAGTGGGCGTTTTCAGCGGCTCCCTGTGGTGGCGGGATAAAGACCAGGAAGATAAAGATTTTGATGAAGATAAAAATCGCATCATGCAGCGCCAGGTGAGGGAAGGTAATTATGCGCCCTGGTTAAAATTCTTTTTTGAAGTGGGTACTTTGGATGAAGTTGCCGACAGAAATAATAATGGGGTTATAGATTCTATTGATGATACTTTAAGCATTATAAAAGAACTTGCAAACAAAGGATACGATACAGAAAATAATATTAAATACCTGGAACTTAAAGATGGCTACCACAATGTAGAAACATGGGCCAGGGCTTTTCCGGTATTTTTAGAATGGGGTTGGAGGATGGAGTGAGTATGATGAAAGAAAATATATTTTATAAAAAAGCCCTGAAAATTTCCAGGGCTTTTTTATTTTTAGTAATTATTTTTTAAAATATATAACGAACACCAAACTGACCTTGCCATACATCTGCTATAGAAGTTCCTTTTCTGTATGTTTCATAATTTAAACTGTTGTTGATAAGATTATATCTGAAAACAGGAACGTTATTAACTGCTGCCCGTGCGGCTACCGGTGATGATGTATTAATCACATCTGCAACACCCCATTTATGATTGATAAAATTACCCACGTTAAATATATCTACCCTGAATTGAATGGTATGCCTGCTTTTGCCAATGTTAGTGAATAATTCCACCATTGTTGATAAATCCAATCTTGTAAGCATTGGCATCAACACACCATTTCGTTGAGCTACCTGGCCTCTATGAGTATTTAAATAACCATTCTGCTGAATGTATGCTTCAAAGGCATCTTTTTGTTGTTGAACAGTAATTAAAGTAGCTACATTATTTATGGTAACAGTATATTGTTCAAAATTCATTTCAGCCTGACTCTTATCTTTTGGAATATACATCAAATCGTTACCACTTATTCCATCTCCATTCATATCTCCTGAATAACCATAAGAAAACCTGCCCTGTATTTGTGATTGGCCAAATAACGAAACCTGGATGGCAGCAGTTTTAGCTATCTCTTTTCTATAAGTGATATTGCCTATTACACGGTGCCTGGTATCGTTGTCGCTAAAAGAATAACCCGGTAAATTGTTACCATTTACGGTTCTTGTAGAAGTAAAGCTGCTAAATGCAATAGTACTTGCACTTGAATAATCTTTGGTGCGGCCAAAGTTGTAAGCCAATAGCCAGCTAAGTCCTTTCTGTACTGGTTTTTCTATTTTAAGGGTAACGCTTGTATTAGCACCGTAAGGGCGGCTGGATAATACAGTAGCATCATTTACATTAGAATTAATTCTCACAGCACTGGAAGATCCGGCGAACCTTGGGCGGTTATCCGGGCCGCTAAATGTTGTAGCAGCAACTTTTTGATTAGCATTATAATAAAAAATATTGCTTAAACTTTGGGTAAATAAAAATTCAGCAGAACCTACTATACCTGCAAATAATTTTTGATCCACTGCAAGGTTTGTTCTAAAGATTTGTGGAAACCGGAAGTCTTTCTCAATTGGTGCTATATTATAACTTGCTGCGGGAGTGCCGGGGACAAGATTTGTAGGAATGTTACGATCAATATTTGGGCTGAAAGGGTAGTTTTTAGTATTATCCTGGCTTATTTCCCCAGACTGCATACCGTTATTACCTACAGCATTACTGATAAATACAAACGCTGGGCGGCCAGAGAATAACCCTAAACCTCCACGTATCTGTGTTTTCCTGTCTCCTTTAATATCATAATTAAATCCAAACCTTGGGTTAATCATCACTTTAGTGGAAGGTAGTTGCGAAGTACTTACTTTAGTAGGGTTACCATTTTCATCTACAAAACTGTAGCCATCTACCTGTGGATTATTTACCGCATTAGAGGTAAAAAAGGGAACATCAAAACGTACCCCATAAGTAATATTCAGGTTATCTTCCAGTTGAACTTCATCCTGTACATAAGCTCCTATATTTTTTGCCTTAGTAACAGCATTCCATAATTCGTTATTGGCTAAATTGCTATATCCTAAAATGTATCTTCTTACAATTACGGGGTTCTGGGTCATTGCAGGGTTTGCTAAATAAGCATTTGCAGAAGTATAAAAATCTGAAAGGCTGTTAAAAGCATAAAACCCCTGTATCCGTGGAGTAAACTGGTTAAAGAATTTGAAAGATTCAAAGTTAGCACCGGTAGAAATGGTGTGTTTACCATTATAAAAAGTAAGATTATCGGAAGCTTGCCAGGTATCTGTAAACAATTTATTGTTTGGAGTAAAGGGTTCGGCTCCAAAAGAAATATAGCTTAAATCTTTACCAGTACCATCTAAAATGTCAACTAAAGGAAAAAGGCTTCCTTTCACATTTCTGTAATCCTTGTTTTGTGTGTAACCAAAAATGAATTCATTAGATATCTTATTGCTGATCCTCGTATTTAACTGGCCAATTAAAGAATTAATATCATTATGCTGCTCATAATTGTTATTAGCATAATTAATAGTATTTACACTGCTGGCACGCCCGCCAGTAAAAGAGCCTGAAGAACTGGCACCAATATCTCTATACGATCTTAAAGAATTAAAGCGAATACTGAATTTGTTTTTAGTACTTATATTCCAATCTAATTTAGCTAAAACTTTTTCGCTTGTTGTAGCAAAATTATGTCCTTGATAAACACCTGGATCATATTTAAAATTAGATTTTAAAAAAGCAGAAAGTGTATCCAGATCAGTTTGTTTAACTCTTGAAACATTTGGTTGCCCGGTATTTGATCCATTGTCCGGAACAAAGGAAGTTGCCGGGTCCTTTCTTTTTTCATTCTCATAATTAGCGAAGAAGAAAAGTTTGTTTTTTATAATCGGGCCTCCTAAACTTGCCCCAAATTGTTTTACATCAAAATCTAAAATAGTAACTGGTGTTTTGCCATCGGGCCCGGCTTTTGTACCTACTAAATGCTGATTACGGTTATTATAAAATGCTGAGCCATGAAAATTATTTGTACCGCTACGGGTAACTGCATTAATACTTGCACCCGTAAAACCTGCATCTTTAACGTTGTATGGAGCAACATTTACCTGAATCTCTTCTACCGCATCAATAGATATTGGTGTAGAGTTGGTTTGGCTGCCAGGCAAAGCCTGTAAACCAAAGGAGTTATTAAAAATAGAACCATCAATAGTAAGGTTTATAAAACGGTTATCCTGGCCTGCGAATGATGTACCATTTGCCTGGGGTGTTAATTTAGTAAAATCAGTTATACTTCTGGAAAGAGTAGGCAATGCAGACAATAATCTTCTGTTGATGTTGGTAGAGGTACCTTTTCTGTCTTTAGAGATCAATCCTGCTTTTCTTGCAGTACCTGTTACTACAACTTCCGTAAGGTTGGAGTTGTTGTCAGTAAGCACAAGATTTATTTTTGAAGCTTCGCCCAACTGAATAAATATATCAGTAATTTTTTCCTGCTTAAAACCAACATAGCTTACATTAAGGGTGTAGGGGCCGCCAACACGTAAGCTTGGAATATTAAATACACCATTTTTACCTGATGCTGCCCTATACACAGATCCTGAGGGCATATGAAGCACTTCTATTGTGGCACCTATTAAGTCAGTTCCTTTGGTATCCTTTATTGTACCGTTGATGCTGCCTGTGGTTACCTGGGCAGTTAATGCAAACGGAAAAATGAACAGGAGGCTTAATAAACGTACAATTTTTTTAAATCTCATAAAAATTAGCTTTAGTTAAGCACAAAGGTGGTAAGAAAAACACAGAATTACATTAAGAAATTATTAACAAGTTATGTGAATAAAAAAAACAAAGATCCAGATATAAAAACAGGCCTAAAATTTACTTTTTAATTTTCCTGCACTTATTTTAAAAATCACTGCGAATTTATATCAATTCAGGTTTTTTAAAATGAAATTTTGGGTGGCAGTATTTGTCGTATGCCTGCAACTCATCTTGTAAATAAACGCTTAATTTTTTTAAAGAGAGGGTATAAAAGAATGAAGAAATGATGGTTACTGGTTGAAGATAATTTTAAAATCAGGATAAAAAAAACTCCGGTATAACCGGAGTTTTTTAATAGTAGCTAATTAATTTTAGAATGTTAACCTAACCCCTAACTGGCTGCTCCAGCGTGAACTGTTATATACACCATCAGAGATGTTGTAAACAGTAGTTGTTCTTGGTGTAAACCTGTATTGTGGGGTAAGATTTGCAGCACTTACATAACCTGCAAAAGATAATATGGTTGATTGGTCATTTGCAATGAAGTATTGTTTTCCTGCAGTTCTGTCTATCAGGTTTGTAAGGTTAAATACATCGTAAGTCAACTGTAAAGTATAAGGTTTTCCACTAAATTTTACAGTAAAATCCTGCTGGATTTTTAAATCTAATACATGGGTAAAGGGTAACCTGGCACCGTTACGTTCTGCATACTGACCCCTGCGCTTGCTAAGATATTTATCCTGTTCAATAAATTGGTCAAAAGCATCTTTCTGTTGTTGCGGAGTGTAGGTTACAGCAGTAGATCCTGTACCAATTGTATTGCTTAAGAAAGTCATGCCGTTTATCTGGCTGGTAGTTGGGATATATAATAAGTCGTTTCCGTCTCCCGATGCATTATCCCTAACTAAACTTCCTGCAGTGGTATAACTGTATGGGCTACCGCTCTGGCCATTATAAACTAATGAAACTGTTGTAGCTAACCTGTCGTTCAGGTACCTGAATTTTTTAGACGTAAAGGCACTGATCCTATGGCCAAGGTCGTAATCACTGGTGGATAGGCCGATACTGTTTCTGCCATTTCTTGCTTCCATAAACCGCCATTGCGAATTGTTTTGAGAACTGGTACCTTCATTTTTCACTACAGAATTACCGTAAGAATAATTCGCATTAAAAGACCAGTTGTTATCCCAGGCCCTGTCTATTGTGGTAGTAAAGTTGTACGAAAAACCTTTTTCCCCACTACTGTTACTTAATAAATAGATACCTGTGTATGGGTTTGTACCATTAGAACGTAAAGGGATTAAAGGAGGTGCAGTTCCTGCTGTGTAAACATCCCTTGCATCAGGTCCCAGTGCCTTTAAAGTAGCCGGTAAAATATCTACTCGCTTGTAATCAATTTCATTAATGTTTTTTGTATAAATCCCTTCAAAAGAAAGTTTCCATTTCTTTCCCAATTTTTTATCTATACCCATTGAAGCCCTGAAAACTTTATTTAGTTTAAAATCTTTTGCCAGCAGATCTACCTGTCCGCTTGGGATTGGTGTAGTAATACCTAAATCTGAAGCTACATACTGGTTAAAAGGATCAGGCTTAAAAATAACGGCAGACGCACCTGTAGCACGGATACCAGCCAGGCTGATACCATTATTATTGTAAACACCCCCTGGCCATACCAATGGTACCCTTCCAGTAAAAGTTCCTATACCGCCACGGATGGTAACTTCTTCTTCCGGAACTTTAAATACAAAACCAATTCTTGGATTCAAAGACCATTTTGGGGCATTTATCTGGCCGGAACGTGCGCCTTTAAGATCGTAGTATTGAGAAATTTTTGCAATAGCTGTATCATTAAAGAAAGGGTCGGTTCTCGGAGTTGTTAAAAACTTTGTATTATCTGCACGCAATCCTAACGACATAGTAAATCTATCCGTAAATTTTATTTCGTCACCAACAAAAAAGCCTAATCTTAATGTATTAAATTTAGCTGCTGCGTTTACTGATTCGTCTCCGGATTTACCCGGATCTAATAAAGAATAGGTCCTGTCATACTGCCTTGCTTTAAGGCCATTTAAAAATCCTGATAAGCTATCGTATTGGTAAGAGCCATAATTCTGGCGGATAAAAATATTTTTTGATTTACTGAACTCGTTATCTGTACCCATTGAAAAAGTATTTTTTCCTTTGTAGAATTTAAATACATCAAATATGGCTGCATTGTTTTGCTGTAAATAGTTACCTGTAGAAAATTCTTCCGTTCCAAAAATAATATTTGATGCACCATCCCTAATGGTTACCCTTGGAAAAGGTGAACCAATTGCACCCCTGTTATCAACAACATTGGTAAATGTAAGTAACAACTTATTGTTGCTGCTCCCTTTTAACCTTGAGTTAAGTTCAAGAGACCCAGAATTAGTAGTAGAGGGAAAACTTACACCGTTATTGTAAAAATTAATTGTAGAGTTACTGCTTCTAGAAGTATTGTTCCTAAAGCCATAGTTGTACCTGTAGCTAATGCTTAATTTATTTTTATCGTTGATGTTCCAGTCCAGTTTAGTTGCAATTCTGTTTGCTTCTACCACTTCAGGATTATCCCTAAAGCCACCCGGGTCATAACCATAAGTAGTTTTTAAATATGCTCCCAGTGCATCTATCTGTGCTAATGAAGAATTGCCAAGATATTTGGATAAATCTACCGGTTGTGGCCGCTGGTCTCTTTGTATTTCCCCACTAATGAAAAAGAAAACTTTGTTTTTTATTAAAGCACCTCCCAAACGGAAGCCCGTTGTTTTATTTGTAAAATCAGCAAGTTTTGTTGCTGCCGATTTTGATACACCAGGTGTTTTGCCCGATAGATTTTGATTTCTGAATAAATGATATACAGAACCGTGTAAGACATTTGTGCCGCTTTTGGTGATAGCGTTAATACCACCGCCTGTAAAGTTGCCTAAGGAAGGATCATAAGGAGAAAGGACCACCTGAAACTGGTCAATCGCATCAATTGAAATAGGTGCTATACCAGTTTGACCGCCATTTGTACCTGATGCTGACAAACCGAAAACATCGTTATTAACAGCGCCATCAATGTAAAAAGAGTTATACCTGTTATTTTGTCCTGCTAAAGAAATACCACCATCAGCGGTAATTTTTGCCTGAGGTACGTAACGAAGGTAATCTGATATATTTCTGCCAACTGATGGTAAGTTCTGCATTTTATCTCTACCGATGCCTGTTTCTGCACCACCTTTGCCAGCAGTGGCTGCTGCACGGTTAGAAGTAACTACCACTTCTGCAAGATTATTGGCTGCTTCTCCTAAATCAAAGTTTTGTACACTGGTTTCTCCCAAATCAAGGGTAATAGCTTCCCGGGATATTGATTTATAACCTACATAAGAAACCGTAATAGCATAAGGGCCGCCGGGGTTCATATTTGCTATATAATAATTACCACCTTTTTTTGTAGAGGTTGTATAAACAGTACCGGTTGGCTGGTGTACTGCAGAAATTGTTGCTCCTGGAAGTGCCTCTCCTTTTAAGTTTTTCACCGAACCATTTATGTTACTCGTGGTTACCTGCGCATTCATCAGGAATGGTATTGCAAACAATCCAATCAGTAGCGTTACAATTTTTTTTGTTCTCATATTAGTTTTGTTTTTTCGTGTGCAAATAAACTAAATAAATGCGTAATCACACCTAATTATTATTAACAAACTGTTAGGCAAATTTATTACCCGTTCTGCTGCTTTGCTTCTTTTAAACCGATTATATTTTCGAAAAGCGAAATCTTGAATAAAGCTTATTCAATCCTTATTAACTTTGCAGCGTAAATTTTAAAAAATGCTTAACCGTATAGAAGATGCCATTGCTGATATTAAAAATGGCAAACTAATTATAGTAGTAGATGAAGAAGACCGGGAAAATGAAGGCGATTTTGTTACCGCAGCCGCTAATGCCACGCCGGAAATTGTGAATTTTATGAGTACCCACGGCCGTGGCCTTATTTGCACACCACTTACAGAAGAAAGATGTGCAGAACTTAAACTTCACCCCATGGTGTCAGATAATACTTCGCTGCATGAAACCGCCTTTACAGTAAGTATAGATTTGCTGGGGCATGGCTGCAGCACGGGAATTTCTGCACACGACAGGTCTAAAACAATATTATCCCTGGTAAATAAAGATACCAAACCCGATGACCTTGGGAGACCCGGGCATATTTTTCCTTTAAAAGCTAAAAAAGGTGGGGTGCTCAGAAGAACAGGACATACTGAAGCAACCATTGATCTGGCAAGGCTTGCAGGCTTTGAGCCGGCTGGCGTACTGGTAGAAATTATGAATGAAGACGGTAGCATGGCCCGCTTACCACAGCTTAAAGAAATAGCGGCAAAATTTGACCTGAAAATTATTTCTATAAAAGACCTGATAGAATACCGCTTAAAAACTGAAACACTTATAGAAGAAGAAGTAAGGGTAAATATGCCAACTAAATATGGCGATTTTGAATTGGTTGCATTTAAGCAATTGAATACGGGAGATATTCACCTTGCTCTTAAAAAAGGAGAGTGGAAAAAAGATGAACCGGTATTGGTAAGGGTACACAGCAGTTGTATGACGGGAGATATTTTGGGATCGCTCAGGTGCGATTGCGGGGAACAACTGCATCATGCCATGCAACTGATAGAAGCCGAAGGAAAAGGCTTAGTTCTTTATATGAACCAGGAGGGAAGGGGAATTGGATTACTTAATAAATTAAAAGCATATAAACTTCAGGAGCAGGGGATGGATACTGTAGAAGCTAATCTTGAGCTGGGTTTTGGAATGGATGAAAGGGATTATGGGGTAGGGGCACAAATATTAAGAAGCATGGGCATAAGTAAAATGAAACTGATGAGCAATAACCCAAGAAAAAGAGCCGGGCTGCTTGGGTATGGTTTAGAAGTAGTGGATACCGTGCCTATTGAAATGAAACCCAATGCACACAATAAAAAATACCTGTTTACAAAAAGAGATAAATTGGGGCATGAAATTTTAAATGGTTTGTAGGAGAATATAAATGGAGTTTTTTCTCTTAAGCTAATGTCTCCTTAGGCGGGTTTAATAAATTTTTTACTGAACTGCTTTTACCTTGCTGGCTTCTTCTGCCTGTAATTTTTTTCTGCTCCTGAATATTTCAGATAATTTATTAAAATCTTTTCTGTAAGATAACTGCACACCGGAGCGGTTTCTTTGCCCGGTAGTAATATCCACGCTGGTTCTGTTAAAGCCTACTACCCGTAAAGAGCCATCTTTGTTCAGCAGCCATTCTATAGTAATATCGGGGGTAAACAATCCTTTCCTGTCTGCCTGAAGATAATAGGGATTGTTGTAATCAAGATTACCACCAATTAAAATGTTTAACCGGTTGGTGAGTAATATTTTTAAACCTGCACGTACATTGGCTTGTAACTGGGTTGCTGTTTTTTGTAAACTTAAAGTGGGGCTTATATCTATGTAGGTAGAGATAACGCCTTTGGTTGCCCTCTCCAGTTCCCGGTTAAAGGTATTGGTGAGCCATCCGCTTATAACGCCGCCGATGGTATTTGTTGCAAATGAAATAGTATTTTGTTGCGATAAAAAATTTTCGCTGTTGGTAATAAAAGTATTGAACAGGAGTAAACTTGCTACCTGTTTATTCATTTCATTTTCATCGTTTTTAAAATCTGCAAGTCTTTTTACCAGTATATAATCTTTACTTTTTTCACTGGTTTCCGGTAAGCTGAAATCGAAACTTATTACCGGTTTTTTAAGGCTTCCGGCAAGATGAGAGATGATGGTAATATCATCTTTTTGATTAAAGCCGTTAGTTGAAGTAGTGAGGCTGCTGAGATCCACATTTTTTGCCAGGTATTCTGCATCTATGTCAATAATGGCTTCGTAAGGGTCGCCATTCCAGGTGATAGAACCCTGGTTTAAAGTAAATGGTTTTTTTAAAAATGTTTGAAAATTAAAAAGGTATTCTCCTTTTGTAATATTATACCTTCCCCTTATGGTGAGTGGTTCTTTATTACCCACTCTTATGTTTAGCCTGCCGTTGCCCTGGCCTTTAATAATATCACCAGTTTCTTCATCTAATATTACATCTACTTTGCAGGCAGGGTTTGCAGTAAGGTTCATATTTACCACAATATTTGTTGATTGATCTTTACTAAACTGGTTATCTACAAGGCTGCCGAATTGTATAAAATCAATATAATCTATTGCATTGGTTTCTTTGCTGGTTGCAGTGGGGAGATAAATATGGCTGCTGTCTAATGAGCTGGGCTGCCCGTCAATATTCATTTGCAGGTTGGTGGTAGGGCCGGCAAGGGTCATTACTGCACTGCCAGTTACGTTTCCGTAAAACTGGATATTGTCTTTTTTTGTAGTGTTTAACAGCAACATTTTTGCCGTTTCAAAACGCATGTTTTCAAAAAAGAAATTTTTAAAAAACCGGTGATGCATTTTTCCACTTATCAGGCCTTCATTATTCAGCGTATCTTTTAATTTAATGCTGCCGATATCTATTTCATCTTCTGTAAAATGAATGGTTTGTTTATCAAATAAATATTTGCATTGTGTGTAAGCTACTTTTAAAATTCCGCCGGTTATGGTTGCATCGCCGGTAATATATTTATGATCGCCACTTCCATACAATTTAATTTTGCCGGTGGCAATACCGCCCATCTGGCTAAAAATTGTACTTAAATAAGGCTGTAAAATATCAAGGTTTAATTTTTCTGCAAGCAGGTTTGCCTCTAACTGGTTACCTGTAGAATCTTTGTAATTATAAAAACCATCAATAGAAAATTTATTTTCCGGGTTATCAGTATCAGCTTTGTATTTTACCAAACCTGTGCCTGTATTGGCATTGGCAGATAAATTTATTTTGCCGATAAATTTATTATCTAACCGGAAACTGTCTGCAATACCATCAAATGTTATAACAGATTTTCCGAAAGGATCTCTCAGCGAAGCCGTACCCGTTACCAGCCCTGCTACAGATGGATTCTTAAAAAGCATTGGCATAAAATCCAGATCCACATTGGTAAGCTTTGCAATTAAATTAGTATTGTCTGTCAGTTCGTCAAGCTCTGTAGAAAAAATGATTTGCTGATTTTCATGAAAGAACTTTACTTCACTGGCATCTATATATTTTTTTCGAAGGGTAAGTTCGCCGTCTTTTTCCAGTTGCCATTTTTTATCATTTATTACAAAAGAAGAGGGGAAGAAATGGATCTTTACACCATCAGTAAGTGATAGTACACTGGCGTTCAGTTCTGCATCGCCCAGTATTTTACTGCCGCTGGTATTTAATTTTATAAGAGAAAGATTATTGTTGGAAGATACTTTTAATTTAGTATCAGGAAAGTGAAGGCTGTCATTTATTAAAATATCCTCCACGGCTATTTCGGTGAGCAAAGTATCCCGGTTGCCGGTGCCCTGCAAATTTACATTGGTAAATATTTTACCATCATAACTAAACTCCGGTACGGTTGCATTTATTTTTAATGTGTAATTTTCGAGTGCCACACTGCCGCTCAAAGCAGCATTGCTAAATCCATTCAGTTTTTTATCAACCAGGCGGATGTATTCATCAGCATTATGTGTTTTTATTTTAAAAGTAAAATCCTGGTTACTTACCCGGTAAGTAGGTAATTTAAAATAAGAAGGATAATATTTTGATAAGAAAATTTTAAAGGCATCCGGCAACTCCAGTATCTTAAACTGCCCGTAAATACTGGCTTCCAGTTCATTGGACCGCAGGGTAAGCAACTTTTTATTATCAACCAGTTCCGATGTAAGCGTAAGGGATTCAAAAGATAATTGTGTAGTATCCAGGCGAAGTTTTGCAGAATTTATGCTTGCCGTACCTAAAAAATTATCTATGTTATTACCTGTAAAATTTAAACTGAAAATACCAGACAGCGACAGGTTATCTTTTGTGAGCAATAAATTTTTAAGATTGACATATCCCAAATCTGCATCAAGGTTAAAGGCTATTTCTTTTGTAGAAAGGTTCAATGCACCATCCAGATTATTTATTTTTAAATTAGGGTCATCAACAGATAAATGGCCTTTAAATAATTTCTTTTTAAAATCGCCGTTAATGAGAATGTTCTGATAACTGTAACCTCCAAAATCAAATCTTTTTACATTACCCTTTACATTTGCGTTCAGGTTTTTTATAGAAAAACCTGAACCGGTAATTTTACTGTCAAGGGCCACCATACCCAATTGCGGAGTGTTTGAAAATGCCCCGATATTAAAACCCGCAGTAGCAATCTTTCCGGAATAAGCAGGCAGTTTACCTTCGGGTATTTTCATGTTTATATCCGCAGTAATACTTCCCAGGTTAGTTTTAAAATTTCCATAAGTAACAAAATCTCTTATAAAACCGGTAAAATATCCTGCGTAAGTTATAGTACCCAGTTTGGGTAATTGCACTTCTTTTACTTCTTTTAACGAAGGAATAATTGCAGTAAGCTCATTATAATTTGTTTGTAAAATATTAGACTTAAAATCTATAAAAGTGGTGTTGATATCCGGCAATCCCCTCATGGCAAGGTCTCCATCTACATAAGTATTTCCGGTACGGATTTTCATATTTTTTGCCGAAAAATTATCTATTGATCCTTTGGCGGTTCCCTGGATATTAAAATTCCGTTTCCAGGTTTTTAAATCAGGAGAAAAAAATGCCAGATCATCGCTGTTGATAATGCTTTCCTTAAAATCAACTTCCAGGGTAACATTATGCAAAAAGCTGCTGAAATCATTATTAAACTGGTTGTAATGCATGGAAAAATAATTACCCAGCGTACTCCGGTTGGTGGCAAGCTCAAGGTGTTTAAACTCCATCAGTTCCGGCGTAAATTTAAGATTGGTCTTTAGTTTTTTTATGATCAGTCCACTGCGTTCTTTTGCACTTAATGAAATGTCAGCGGTAAGCGTATCATTTAAAAACAACACATTATTCATACTTCCGGTAAGGCCGGTAAACAGAAGATGCTGCCCATCAAACCTGCCGGGATAAACAGGCCTTTCGGTAAACTTATCATTCTTAAAATTGCCATTAAAAATCTGAAATTTTTTGATGCTGAATACCCATCCTGAATTGTTCCATTTAAATGCAGATACCAACGGTATTTTTTCTAAAACTGTGGTAAGGTCTGCTACTTTAGGTTTGTTGCCGGTATAATCTGCCTGCGCAAAAAGCGGTTGCTCCAGGTAAAGATCTTTAATAGCAATCTGTCTTTTATTAAAGTTTACAGAGTCCATGGTAAGATCCAGTTTTTTTAAAGCGGCAATCATATCCTGGCCTATCCATTTATCTATTTTATTAAACCGTACATTTTTTAAGTGAATTTCTTTCAGGTCAATCTCTACTCCTTTTTTGCCGGTGCTTTTTTTTGGGCCTGCAAAATAATCTATCAAAAACTGGTAGTTCCATACAGAATCTGATCTGTACATATTTACATAAGCATCATCCAGCCCAATGTATTGAAGGGAAATTCTATCTTTCAGAAAGAACCAGTCCGTAAGGTTTACCCTTGCCGTGCCTGCATATAAAAGAGTATCTTTTTTACGGTCTTCTATCATCAGCCCATCCATTACTACTTTATTAAAAAGAGAAAAATTCACATGTTTCACATTTACTTTTGCATGTAATTTTTCCGAAAAATTATCAGCTACTTTAGTTATCAGCCAGTTTTGTACCGGTGAGGTTTGTACAAGAAGCCAGGTGAAAAGTAGTAATATCAGCATAGATGCCACAAACCAGATCTTGTGTTTGGTTTGTTTAAAAGTAAGCAGCCATGCCGCCAGCCAGCAGATCAATAACAGAATAAAAATATAGGCGGGTACATTTGAAAAAACATATACATACAAAAGAGCAAGCACTACCCAGAACAGCAATGCCAGCGATGCCCATTTTAATATGCTTAAAATTTTTTGCAGAAAAATTAATTATTTGTAAAAATAGCCAATCAATAATTATACGCAAGATGATTGTGCAATTTTATCATATTATTTATTTTGGATAGATACACGCCTGCCTGGCTAAAGCCATTCAGACAGGGATGATACTGGTTAAACGGATTAAGACAGATTACTGAAAGCCATTTAATGTTATTAAAATCAGGATATTTTTATTTTTGTTTCCAACACTAAAAACCGGTTGACCAAATTTAAAAATACTGCACCAATTCGTGTCTTATCATTCGTGTTCTAAAATAAATAGTACAGCAATTTATTATTAACCTCCTTAATACCCTCTTGCATCATCATCGCCCCTTTTATCTGCAATGGCTGTAATGTTTTTTTTAGGTGTGGAAGAAATCAGGATCAATTCTGTTCGGCCAATTTCTCCCCTGGCTTTTACTTTATAGCCCATGGCTGTAAGTTCGCTTATTACTTCTGCCGGAAAATCATTTTCAACCATTATCTCATCGGGTAGCCATTGATGGTGAAATTTTGGCTTGTTCACGGCATCCTCCGGGCTCATATTAAATTCCAGCATATTTACCAATGATTGAAAAACACTGGTAGGTATAGTGGTGCCACCGGGCGTACCAACAACTATAAAAGGCTTATTATTTTTTAAAACTATCGTGGGGGTCATGCTGCTAAGCATTCTTTTGTGCGGCGCAATGGCGTTGGCTGCATTGCCTACTGCCCCATACATATTGGGTACGCCTTCTTTTACACTAAAGTCGTCCATTTCATTATTCATAATAAAGCCTGCACCAGCTACTACGGTTTTGCTGCCATAGCCTCCGTTCAGTGTAGTAGTAACCGATACGGCATTACCATCATTATCTACAATACTTATATGCGTGGTTTGCTCGCTCTCTTTTATAAGGCCCGCTTTTGTAACGGTGCTGCTGCCTGCTTTACCCGGTATAAAATCGTTCATGCGTTGCAGTAAGTAGGCATCGCTTACCATTTTATCTACCGGTACTTTTACAAAATCGGGGTCGCCCAAAAAATTAGCCCGGTCTGCAAAAGCCCGGCGTTCTGCCTCAGTCATTAATTGTACACTTGCTGCTGTTTGAAATTTTAAGGCAGCAATATTTCTTTTTTCAATCATTTTCATTAACTGCTCTAAAATAATACCACCGCTGCTGGGCAAGGGCATGGTAACAATTGCTACATCTTTATAATTAAATTTCATTACGGCTCTTTCTTTGGTAGTATATCCTTTTAAATCTTCAAGGGTTATAATACCATTGCCTCTTTTCATTTCGGCTACAATAAGTTTAGCGGTAATGCCTTCATAAAAACCTTTGGCACCAAAATCCCTGATGCGTTTTAAAGTATTGGCCAGTTCCGGTTGCACAAGAATATCACCGGCTTTCCACAAACCGGTTTTTACAAAAGCTACCGGGTTTTTATTTATTCTTACAAATTCTTCTTTTATATCGTTAAAACTTTGTGCCTGGCTTTCGGTAATGGCAAAGCCTTTTTGGGCCAATAAAATAGCCGGTGCAATTAATGTTTTAAAATTAAGTTTTGCATATTTCATACTTGCAAATAAGCCTGCAACCGTACCCGGCACACCGCTTGCCAAATGGCCTTCCTGAGAGAGTGCGGCTACTGCATTGCCGGCACTATCCAGGTACATATCCTTAAAAGCCTTTGCGGGTGCGGTTTCCCGGTAATCGAGCGCTATATTTTTACCACTTTTTAAATGGGCTATCATAAAACCGCCACCACCAATATTGCCAGCGCCGGGATACACAACTGCCAATGCTAACTGTGTTGCTATAACCGCATCTATGGCATTACCGCCTTGTTTTATCATCTGCAAACCTGCATTGCTTGCAAGCGGGTGAGCACTTACCACTGCAGCTTTAGCCGTTACCGTTTTCTTTTGTTGCGTGTAATGGAAAGGGCTTATCTGGGCAAGTACAGTAAATCCGGAAAAGATAAAAAGGAAAATTGCAGTCATTTTTTTATTGGCCATCATTTTTTTATTTTGTCAAATTTAAAGAAAAATATGGAGCTGTCATGTTATATCAAAGTTCAGCATTTGCCAGGGCTATCCGCTTTTACTCCGGCACAAGCCAGCACTGCAGACCAGCCAACTCTCCCCCTTCTGGGGGAGCCGGAGGGGGCCGCCTCACCGGGGTAACCGCTTCTATCCCTCAGCCCATAAGCAGTATCACATTTATCAGCATTGTACTTCACTACAAATTCTTTTTTCATCAAGCCGTTTAATCCATAAAATTCATTTGTATCCGTTTTATCTATCAATATCAACTTTGTTATTTATAAATGGTAACCATTCATTACAACATTACTGTAAATTCGTTTTTCAAAATTTATTGAATGAAGAAATTATTTTTATCGCTCTTTGCATGTTTTCAATTAATGGTTTTATTAGCTCAAAAGCCTATCACATCAAGTGCTGCTGATATTTTATCTCAGTTAAAAAAGCTGGAAGTTTTTGGAGCTGTTTTGTACATAGCAGCCCATCCTGATGATGAAAATACAAGGCTGCTTGCTTACCTGGCCAATGAAAAAAAATACCGCACCGGTTATTTAAGCTTGACCAGGGGCGATGGAGGGCAAAATTTAATTGGGGATGAACAGGGTATAGATCTTGGCCTGATAAGAACACAGGAATTGCTGGCGGCAAGAAGAATAGATGGTGCAGAGCAATTTTTCAGCAGGGCCTATGATTTTGGGTTTAGTAAAAACCCTGAAGAAGCATTACGGATATGGGGGCATGATAAAATTTTATCCGATGTTGTTTGGGTTATCCGAAAGTTTAGGCCAGATGTGATCATCACCAGGTTTCCTACAACCGGCGAAGGTGGGCACGGGCATCATACTGCATCGGCAATATTAGCGGGTGAAGCTTTTGATGCAGCAGCAGATTCTACAAAATTTCCGGAGCAGTTAAAATACGTTTCTACCTGGCAGGCAAAAAGATTATTATGGAACACCTTTAATTTTGGTACAACAAATACCACCAGGGAAGATCAGTTTAAAATTGACTGCGGTGGGTATAACCCCATACTCGGAAAAAGTTATGGAGAAATAGCAGCCGAAGGCCGAAGCCAGCACAAGAGCCAGGGCTTTGGTGTACCTGCACAACGTGGGGTATCGTACGAATATTTTTCTACCATAAAAGGAGATAAACCTGTAAATGATTTGATGGACGGAGTAGATGTAACAAATTACAGAATGATATTAACAGGGGAGCAACAAAGAGAAACAGGCGGCCAAAAAAAAGAAGCCTACAGTAAACTGGTTAAAAAGATCATTGAAAATTTTAATCCTTCAGCCCCGCAGCAATCTTTAAAAGACCTGCAGGAGTTGTATAACATAAGCATGTTTTTTTCTGGTTATGGGTACGGTAAAAGCCAGGATATAAATAAACTTATTTTCATCTGCAGTGGCATATTTGCAGAGGCAATTGCCAGCCAGCAATTGAATGCTGTTGGAGATAGCATGCGCCTGCAGTTTATATTGAACAACAGGCTTGGTGTGCCTGTTGGCCAGGCTCAGGTATCAGCATTAGGAACTATGTACAGGTTTGCAGATATAAAACCTGATGTGAATACTGTTATAAATGCCAGCCTTAAAATAGATGATAAGGCAATAATAACACAACCCTATTGGATAGAGTATAGCCTTGCTGGCGGCGCATTTGATGTAAGGGAACAGCAAATGATAGGCATGCCCCAGTCTCTTCCGCCATCAGTAAGTTTTCAAATAGCTATCAATGATATTCAATACACAATTTCCAAACCTATCCAGTATAAATATACTGATCCGGTAAAAGGAGAAATATATGAACCCATTCAATTTATTCACCCATTGTTTATAAACAGTTCTCCGGCGTTAATTATTTTTTCAAATAACAAAAAGAATGAACAGAAGAATTTAAAATATACGCTGCAATCTAATATTGACATCAACGAAAAAGTGTCTTTCGCCAATAATTCAGGCAATAAGCAAACGGTAATTTTTGATTCCATTGTTAATTATAAGAAAGGAGATAAAAGGAGTATTGATGTGATACTTAAAGCCGATTCATTTGCCAGTAACAGCACAACATATATTGGTGGAGATTTTTCGGCAAAATCATTATTTGAGCATCAGTATTTTTCATTGCATAAAATAAGTTATGATCATATACCGGATGTTTTTTATAATTATTATGACCAGGCTAAGATCATAAAACTGGATATGAAAACTTCGGGTACACTTGCAGGTTACATTGCAGGCGCCGGTGATAAGGTGCCGGATGCCTTGCAGCAGATGGGCTACACCGTTGTGATGCTTACCGAAAAAGATATTATGGCACAAAATCTTAAACAGTTTGATGTTATCATTACGGGTGTAAGAGCTTATAATATTCATGACTGGTTAAATAATAGTTACGCAGTCCTGATGCAGTATGTAAGAGAAGGGGGCGTTTTACTGGTTCAATATAATACCAATAATTCCATTGGGCCGGTAAAGGCTAAAATTTCCCCATATCCTTTTTCTATCAGCCGAAACAGGATAACAGATGAAACAGCCAAAGTAAATTTTTTGTTGCCCAACCATGCGGCATTGAATTATCCAAATAAAATAACTGAAAAAGATTTTGATGGCTGGATACAGGAAAGAAGTACCTATCATGCAGAAAATATTGATAGTAATTATCAGCGCATCTTCAGCATGAAAGACCCTGGCGAGCAGGAGAATGATGGAAGCCTTATTATTGCCAATTACGGCAAAGGGAGATTTATATATTCCGGAATTGTATTCTTTAGAGAATTACCTGCAGGCGTACCCGGCGCTTACCGGTTGTTTGCCAATTTAATTGCAAATGACCGCAAGAAATAAAGTTATCTAAATACTAAATATCTAAAATGAGTTTAATAGATTGGCTCATATTAATTATTGTATTGCTTGGCATCATTATTTATGGTGTATATAAAAGCCGTACCACCAAAAACCTGGATGGGTATTTTCTCAGCAACCGCAGCATGCCTTGGTATCTCGTTTTGCTTAGTATTATGGGTACGCAGGCAAGTGCTATTACTTATCTCACCGGCCCGGGGCAGGCTTATACAGACGGGATGCGTTTTGTGCAGTATTATTTTGGATTACCGCTGGCGATGATTGTGATCTGCATTTTTTTTGTACCCGTTTACAGCAGGTTAAAAGTTTATACGGCCTACGAATTTTTGGAGCAACGTTTTGATGTAAAGACAAGAACATTTACGGCTTTTCTTTTTTTATTATCCAGGGGGCTTAGTACCGGCGTAAGTATTTTTGCGCCTTCGCTTATATTAAGTTCGCTCATGGGCTGGAACATTTATTTTACCAATATTGTAATGGGCGGCTTGCTCATTATTTATACCATGAGCGGTGGAGCTAAAGCTGTAGCATACACGCAAAAATTGCAAATGATCATTGTATTTATATCTCTTTTTTTAATTGGCTACATTGCTGTAAGCCTTTTACCGGCGGGGGTTGGCCTTAAAGAAGCGGTGAAAGAAGCCGGCAATTACGGCAAGATGAATGTGATTACAACCGGCTTTACAAAAGATGGGTTTGACTGGAAAGATAAATACAATATCTGGAGTGGAATTATTGGAGGATTTTTTCTGGCACTCAGTTATTTTGGTACCGACCATAGCCAGGTAGGGCGCTATCTTACGGCAAAAAATCTTAGGGAGAGCCGCAAAGGTTTGCTCATGAATGGCCTGGTAAAAGTGCCGATGCAGTTTTTTATTTTACTTATTGGCGTACTCATTTTTTCTTTTTATTTATACCATAAAGCGCCGGTGTATTTTGATGATGCAAAAATAATTGCTGCACAAAAAACAATGTATGCAGATTCACTTACGGCGATTGAAAAAAAATATTCTGTAGCATTTGAAACAGGAAAAACAGCAGCGGCAGATTTGTACAGGAAAGAATATAAAACTGTATTAAAAAAAGCTTTTCCGGGAGATGATGCTAACGATACTAATTTTATTTTTCTGCGGTTTGTAAAAGATAATCTGCCGGTAGGGTTGATAGGATTATTATTTGCTGTAATATTTTTATCGGCCTGGGGCAGCATTGCGGCGGCGCTTAATTCTTTGGCGGCATGCAGTGTAGTGGACTTTCATAAAAAATTTTTTGTAAAAAAAGAAACGCCTTTAGATGATTATAAAGTATCGCAGTGGTACACTTTTGGATGGGGAATTTTCTGTATCATCATTGCGATGTTTGCACGCAATATCGGAAACAGTCTTATTGAAGCAGTAAATATACTCGGCTCTATTTTTTATGGTGTTATACTGGGTATTTTTTTAACTGCCTTCTGGATAAAAAACATAAAAGGGAATGCCGTTTTTTATTCGGCTATTATTTCTGAAATAGCCGTGTGTGTTATTTACAAATCAGATATAATTTCTTTTCTATGGTTAAATGTAATTGGTGCGCTGCTGGTAATCATCATCGGATTTATTTTCCAAAGCCTCACCCCCAGCCCCTCTCCAAAGGAGAGGGGAGCATAAAATGACCGATCATTGCCGGAGTAACAGCGTAAAGGCCGCCCGAACCCCTAAAATTTTTCTTTATAATTTTGCTCTATAAAAAATGCCACAGATGATGCACAGTTTAATTTGCAAATCTGCGGCAAAAAGTAAAGAAAATTATTTCAATTTCTTCAACAGTTCTTCATTCATTTTTATATAGTCATCATTTTTTTCTGTGGTAGCAAGTGCCAAAGATGTTTTACTGCTGGCCCTGGCTGCGGCTTTATCGCCCATGTCTTTTTCGAGCTTAGCTTTGTAAAGCCACATCCAGTAAGCTTTTGGATTATCTTTTACGGCATTCTGTATGTTCTCCAATGCCTTTGCCTGGTTGTTATCATATTCATTATAAAACTGCGCTGCCGGAAAGTATGGTTTTTTATCTGTAAGCATCGCCTGTTCTAATTGTTTGCGGATGCGGTCTTTAATAACAGCAGTTATAGGAATGGCAACGGCTGTTTTTTCCCACATTAAATGCAGTGCACAACTCTCTGGTTTTACATCTGCAAACTGCAGGGTAAAACTTTCTGTTGCCATCTTCATTTTAATGGCCTGCACTTTAAATTTTAGTACATCATCAGATTCTTTGTAATTGGTAACCCCCCAGTTGCTGATGCCTTTGTTTAGAATGATCTCCCAGGTGTCAATGCCGGGAATGGTGTAAAGTGCATAAGAACCAGTATCTATTTTTTTGCCATTAATCTCTACCACATCTGTAAATTTTATGATGGTAGCACTGTTTGCGCCGGTGCGCCATAATTTATTATAAGGCACTAAATCGCCAAAAACTTTTCTTCCTTTGGCCATGGGCCGGCTGTAGGTTAGTTCAATACTGCCCAAAGCAAAATCCTGTTTAATGGTTTGCGTGGGAGAAGGCGCAGGCATTTTTATTTGTGCGTTTATTGCGCCTGCGGCAAAAAGGCAAATTGCAAAAAAAACTTTTTTCATACTATTTTGTTTAGTTAATTATTATTGAAAATATACTTTTATTGTTTGGTAAATAAGCCTGCTGTTAAACTGTAACTGTATTGACTGCTGTTGTTTTTCTGAAAAGCCCTGCAGCCCAAAAAGCCCGGCAGCATTGCCTTTGTTGATGGCCACTTCCAGGTAGCCTGCAGAATTAAAGAGTGCCAATTTTTCCCCTTCGGGTACATCAGCATAAGTTTCACTTATTTTATCAATCACTTCATCTCTTTTAAAAACAATAGTAAAACTTCTTCCCTTCCGCTGTTCTTCAAACTCTTCTTTGCTGATGTTTACAATTACGTTTTCAAAATTATCAATGAAAATAATCTGGCCTTCTATCCAGTTGTTGCCAAGCAAGGGCCGTAAGGGATTTTTTACCCGTATAGAAACAGCGGGGTCTCCAATTTGTTCAATTGTTTTTCCGTTAATTATTTCATTAAAGGCGTTTGCAAAAACATTTATGCAGTACAAAGTATTTTTTGCCTGTGTTTTTTCCAGATGCAGTGCTACTACTTTTTCGGGCACTTCTTCCAGTATCATAGTGAGCAGGCCGTTATCTGCACAGGCAATGTAATGCCCGTTGTGCTGTGCCAGTAAAAGATGCTCGGGCTTTTCATCAAAAATATTTACGAGTATAATATGAAAACTGCCGGCCGGAAAATTCTTTATTGCATTTCTGCAAACGTATGCAGCCTGCGGATAATTAAAAGGAGATAACAGATGCGTAATATCAACAATAGTAAAACTGCTGTTGGCCTGCAGCAACTGACCCTTGATAGCGCCCGGCATAAAATCCTGGATACCTATATCGCTGGTAAGGGTTAGTAACGGCATTTATTTAGTTAAAAATTTTAAATGATGATTTTTATTTTACAAGCTTTCCATTTTTAAAGAAAAAATTTCTGGTTAATCTATCTGCCCAAGCCGGAAAAAATTTATTTACAAAAACAGTTTGTTTTCCTTTAAAGGTAAGTACCAAAGTTCTTTTCTTTTTTTCAATTGCTTTTAAAATATGTGCTGCACATTTTTCTGCACTCATTAATTGAGATTCATCCAGCGGGCTTTCGCCGTGTGCTTCTGATTTGCTGTTAAGTGCTGCATTGCGTATATTGCTTCTTGTAAAACCAGGGCAAACCCACATAACATTTACGCCATCATCCATCAATTCTGTCCTTACTGCTTCCAGCCATCCGTTTAAAGCAAATTTGCTGGCGCTGTAGCCGCTGCGGCCCGGCAGGCCACGATATCCTGCAATAGATGATATGCCCACAATAGTTCCTTTTCTTTCAACAATTGAATCAAGGGCAAACTTGGTACAATACACAGTGCCAAAATAATTAATATTCATCACTTTTTTAAACACATCCATCTCGGCATCTTTTAATAAAGTACGCATAGAGATGCCCGCATTATTTATCAGTATATCAATACCGCCAAATTGCTGAATGGTAGAATCTATAAAAAGTTTACAATCGTTTATATTGCTCACATCTGCTACAATGCAATGCAGTGGCAGGGTAGAGTGACGTAACTGTAAATCGTACAGCTTATCCTGGTTTCGGGCACAGGTGGCTACTTTGGCACCCATAGGCAAAAGCAATTCTATAAGGGCTTTGCCAATGCCATCGCTGCCACCGGTAATAGCTACTACTTTATCATTAAAAAAATTGCTCATCAAAAATGTATTAATGGCAAAAATAGGGTAGATATTCTGCTGTTGACAAACTAATTTGAAGAATGAAATTTAATTAATTTAAAAAACTTTTTGAAAAATTTTTGCTGCAAGATTTTTTTGCCCTATTTTTGCACTCCGTAATTAAAAAACGGGTAAAGAATTGGTAGCTCAGTTGGTAGAGCAATACACTTTTAATGTATGGGCCCTGGGTTCGAGTCCCAGCCAGTTCACAAAGCTGTTTCAGAAATGAAGTGGCTTTTTAAATTTAGGGTATGGCATTCATGATAGCTCTTTCGATAACTATCAGGAGGGAGAGCATCCCGATTTAAATCGGGGGGCCAGTTCACAAAACAGAATTCAGCAATGGATTTCTTTTCTTCTTTATAATGTTCCTTATTTTTTTATGATTTTCAAACCATCCTGATTTTTATTTCCACTTTTGTTCCGGCTGGTTCATTATTTTCATCATACAAATCAGTGATTTGCACATCATCATGTAGTAGTTCTTTTTTATTAAAATGCGCAATTCGGTTTTCTGTAATTTTTAAACCAATACTTTTATGTTGGGGTTTGTTTTGCGCATTATATTCGGCCGCATGCCTGCGGCCTACACCGTTATCCTGTATTGTATATTTAATATTATTTTCTTCCAGTGTTACTGTAATACTTAATTGCAATTTTTCATCGTAGCTGTTTGCAATACCATGCACTATAGCATTTTCAACATAAGGCTGAATTAATAAAGACGGAACCCGGTACTCGCCGGTAAGCAATGCATGGTCAATATTAGTTTTGTAAGTAAATTTATTATTGAAACGTAATTGTTCCAAATCAATATACAACTGCAATGCTTCCATATCTTTTGCTATAGGTATTACTTCATTACTGCTGCTATCCAATATACTCCGTATCAAACTTGAAAATTTATTGAGGTAATCGGATGCCAGGCGTTTTTCATTCTGCATAATAAAATTTTCAATACTGTTAAGACTGTTGAAAATAAAATGCGGGTTCATTTGTGCTCTTAGCGCCTGCATTTCGGTTTCGGCAATTTTTTGTTTAAAGGATGCTTCCTTTTTTATTGTTGTTATCCTTTTTCTTACAAAATAAAAAACAATAGCCGCTAAAGCAAGCAGGCATAAGGCTTTAAACCAGTTGGTTTGATACCAACCCGGTTCTACATTTATTTCCAGTATATCTTCTTTATCAAAAATATTTCCTGCTTTATCGCCTGCTTTTACGTGCAATGTATAATGCCCCGGAGATAGCCCGTTAAAATTGATATGGCCATTATCATTCAACTGAAAATCTTTCATTAAGGGCGAAAGTTTATAATAATAATGGCTGGATGCAGGATTTAAATAATTAAGAATGGCAAAATCTACTGAAAAAGAGTTTTGCCCGGGGTGTATTGTTAGTTTTTTATTGGCACCACTATTTAGGGTAAAAGAAAAAAAGTTGTTTTCAACAGAAGCTTCTGTTATTACAACAGGATAGTCATTTAATGACTCAGTTAATTTTTGAGGATGAAAAATAGCAACGGCACCCTCTAAACCTGCAACAATATCACCATTTCGTTTTTTAGTAATAATGCCTTCATAAACGCTTCCTGGTAAGCCATCCTGTCCGTTAAAGCTTACCCATTTTTTTCTTGCCAATAGATAACACCAAATACCGGAGTTTCCATTTGCCCATGCATTACCATTATCATCAAAACAAATTCTTGATAGACTGCCTATTTGTTCGTTATCATTGTTTTGTTGCAGAATTGTATTGCCGGTTGGATTATAAATGAAGAGTCCTGATGAACTGGTTATCCATAAATTGCCTTCCTTATCTTCATCCATGCCATATAAATCGCTGGCCTGCATTGAATATTTTTCATCGTTTATTGCTTTTACAGGAACAAAATCTTCCAACTGTTGCCGGTATTTAAAAAGCCCTTTTGCTTCGCCGCTTGTACTTACAAAAATTTCATTTTGTTTCGTCTTAAACAAATAGTTTATCCTGTGTGGCAGGCATCCGTTGCATACATCTGTGTTAGCAAAATGGTTTGTAAAAATCTTTGTAGCGGTATTAAAAACAAACAGGCCTGCTTCAAAAGAACGTATCATTATTTCATTTTCATTTAATGTAATAATAGTGCGTAAACTAAGGGGATAAGGGCATTGAGGGGGAAAATAAATATTGGAAATCTTTTTCAGCAAATCATAAACAACAAGGCCGCTATCTGTAGTTATAAATAATTCGTTTTGTTTTTTAAAAAAATAATAAGCAAATCCATTGTTTGAATAATCAGAAGATGAAAGAGGGTATAATCTATTATAAGAATATTTTAAATGAAATGCAATATCATATTCAAAAGTGGAAACAAATCTTTTAGAAAGCCAAATACTGCTGTCTGTTTCAAAAAAACTGTACACAGTGCCGGTTTTAAGGAAGTTATAATTTGTTGCTCCAGGCTCTGTAACCGGAATGATATCAAAAATATTTTGTTCTGCTGTTATTTTGTTAATGCCACGGTTAGACCCTATCCATAAATTACCTTTTTTGTCAATAAAAGAAAGATTGAAAATATTACCCTGAATAGAAGATGGGTCGCCGGGGATAAAACCATATTTTTTTATACCCAGGCTTTTTGGATCTAAAAGGTATAATCCAAAATTTGTTTCCAAACAGGTTATCCATTTTTCTTTTTTATAATTCCATTCTGCTATATCAACAAAAACCCTTGAAGGAAGAGTGGTAACCGGTTTCAATATATTTTTATCCGGTATAAACTGCCATACCCCATTATTCCAGGTAGTTACAAAATAATTACCCTTACTATCCTGTAATATTTTAAGAATAACAGCATTTAATACAGCGGAGAAATCAAATGTTTTATCAGGTTGTTTGCTTGCTTTGTTTATACTATAAATTCTGTTACCCTTAAAAGCCCATTCATTTTCACTTCTGTCCCTGAATATATTATCGTAACCTTTAAAAAATTGATTGTAAAATATAAAGGCAGGTAAATTTATTTTTACTTCCTGTAGCGTAATGTCGGATAGCACACGGTAAATCACATCATACTGGTTGGATAACCATATCGTTCCTTTAGCATCTTCATAAACCCTCACACTACTGTTATTTTTCAGGTAATGGGGTGGTTTAAGCCTGGAACTGAAATTGACAAATTTGTTTTCAGCAGGAACAAAACAACTTACTCCATCCTCTGTGCTTATCCATAATCTTCCTTTGGTATCACAGATTATACCTTGCACAGAATTATTTATCAATGAATTACTGTCAGTATTATTATGATAGTACTGTTTAAAACGATAGCCATCATAGCGATTCAGTCCGTTTGCTGTGCCTATCCAGATAAAACTCAGTTTGTCTTCTGTTATAGCAGTAACATAGTTGCTGCTCAGGCCATCTTTTACAGTCAGATGGTCAAATTGCAGGTTGGGAAATCTTTGGGCAAATGTTTTCTCACAGCATATCTGTAATAGCAAAACTGTGCATACAAAATATATTACTCCTTTCATCAGGCCTTTGAGTTTTACCTTTAAGATATAAATTATTAAGCAAAAAACTAATTTACCGGTATTGTTACAGTAACACTGTCCCCGGGTTTTGTATTTCCATTTTCATCTTTATACATTGCTTTTATTATGTAGCGATAATTTTTACCAGCAATAGTATTTAAATCATTAAACTGTTTAACATCTTTATTAAGCGACTGTAATTGTTGTAAGGGTTCAGTTCCTTGTGCCTTGTAAATGATGAAGAAATAATCTGCTTTATCAGTGTATTGCCAGGTAAGGGTTACCATTTTTGTTTTTGCATTATATTCTGCTTTTAGTGTTGTAATGGAAGGCCTTTCAGGGATTGCATGTATTTTGGTAATTACAGGAACAGATGCCGGGGAATGCAAACTGTCTTCATCAATTGTTTCGGCTGTATAAGTGTATGTTATATTTGGCTTTGCAGTAGTATCTGTAAAATGAAAACTTTTAGCAGAAGGATTATGTTTAAACATGCCCGTAATAATTTTGGTATTGTTTTCCTGCTGACGGTAAACTGCATATAGCACAGCATCTTCGCTGCTGCTTTGTATCCAGTCCATCTCCACATTTTTAGCATCAACAACAACATTGGTTGCAATGGGTGCAGTGGGAGGAACAATATCAGGCTTTCTCAGTTTAGCTGCCTGCGAAAAATCTGAGTGGTTATTGTTATAATCCACTGCAACTACTTTGTACCAGATATTTTTAGTTAATGTTTTCAGCGTAATTGAATCAACAAAACTGGAAAGTGTATCAGGTTCTGTAGTAAGTTGGGTAAATATATGATCGGCTGCATTTGCAAAATATATTTTATAGCCTTTTACATCTTCTTCTTTATTGGCATTCCACGAAAGATATACCAAACCACTTTTATCAATCCGGCCTTTTAAACCAACCGGCGCTGCAGGTGCTGTATTATCAGGCACCAGCCCCATACCCGGCGAGGAAGACGAAATATTATTGGCAGTATCCACCGCCACTACAATGTAATAAGAGCCGCCGTGTGTGTATGCATTATTATCTGTAAACTCAGATGCGGTAGCCGGAAGCAGTTGCTGGTTAAGTGTTTCATAAGGCCCATTAATATTGTTGGCCCTGGTGATATAATAACCTTTGCAATCACTTTCGATAATATCTTTTTTCCAAAGCACTTTCATTTTTCTGTCACTGATAAATTTTGGGTTAAGCATATTAACTGCAACAGGAGGAGTCAGGTCAAGGCCACTCACTATAATAGTATTTGAATAATCACTCATTTCTGCATAAGCATTAATGCCTTTTATGCGGTAATAATAATTTTTATAATTCTGCGGCAGGCTGTCAATATAAATATGTTGTGTTTGCAGCATCGCAAACAATCTTGCCTTACTGCTGTCTTGTTTCAGTATGGCAGAATCAGGGTGGGAGGTAATAAAAGGAAGTTTGTTTAATGCTTTAAATGCTTTGCCATCTTCGCTGCGTTCAATATAAAAACCACTCCATGTTTCTGCTCCGTTTCTGTTCCAATGCAATTCACTCAGGCGGTCAAATGCAAGGCCTTCAGTAATTTCCGGCTTATTGTTTATTGTTGTTTTGTTATTTATAATTAAAACAGTTCCTGTATCAATTACGCCCTGTGTGGCAATACCAGCGGGCATTATACGATAGATATATTTGCCGCCTTTTGTTACATTTTTATCAACAAAACGCAAGGCAGTTGCCACACCTACATTGGCATCGTAATCAGCAACCATTAAAGTATAAGCATATCTTGCATCAGAAACAGAAGCTTTATCTGCAATGGCAGCCTGCCCTTTACGAAGGTTGGTTTCAAAATTCTTTCCATATAAACATTGAGCAGCAATAGCCGCATTATT
The DNA here is from genome assembly GCA_031367625.1 of Bacteroidota bacterium. Taxonomy (GTDB): domain Bacteria; phylum Bacteroidota; class Bacteroidia; order Chitinophagales; family Chitinophagaceae; genus Ferruginibacter. The sequence continues at coordinate 10,266 of JANLQE010000276.1, read as the reverse complement.
ATTATCACTCTTAAAAACAGTTTTAAATTTTTCTAATGAGTAAGGCTTTAAAGGAGCTGGAGTGAGTAATTCTTTTTTTGCATTATCTTTTTCATTTAAATCAATGCGTTCAATTTTATAGCCAAGATAGTTGAGCTTGTTCCAGGCCCAGGGCCTGGTGGGCGCCCAACGCAACACAATTGAATCTCCATAAGCTTTGGCAATTACTTTTATACCTGATTGTAAAATAACCTTCTCTTCATTATTTATTTGTGATAGCCCCCTGGTATCTTTTTTATTTTTTTCTTTTTGCGCAAATACAAATGTTTGCATAGTAGAAAGAAGAATAAGGAATACTATTTTAGTCCATTCCAAATTGTAGTATGGCAAGGCTGATTGTAGGCGGTGGGGACACCGCCCACGGCGCAGTACCCCGGTTGGTGTCCCCACCAACCGGCAACAATTTGGAATGCATCCTGCTATTTTTAAATGATGTTTCATTTTTATTAATTTAGTAACTGAACATTTTATTTATAATATTGCCCTGCATATTTCCGGCTTTATACAGCCACTGTATATTTCTGTTTCCTTTTGGATAAGGGATAAATGGAAGATTCTTCAGGCTTTTAATAATGTCCATATATTTTGAATCGGTATAGAGATAGTAAAATTTATTCCACGGCATGGTTACATAACCGCCCAATCCATTGAATGCAAAATCAACATTACCACTCATTATGCTTAAATAATTTTCTGTATAATTTGGCGACCATCCATAAAAGGCATAACTATTCCACACTACCGAATTAGCAAAGTCTTTCAGCAACTGGTGATCGGCTATTAAATATTTTTCACGGTTCCACACAATGGTTTGATAGCCGGATGCAAAAAAAGCCACCTGATTTTTGTTTGCATTATTCATCGGTAACTTCATCTTAAAACCGCCACCGGAACTCACTTTTGGTGAATTATTTGCCGGTACAGGTTCCCCGGTTTCCAATACACTGAGTGGCTTGTCTGCATACAAACGGTTTAAATCAAATGTTTTAACTGGCTTGCGGTAATCCCTTATCCAGTTTACACCAAAATCGGTACTTACCAGTTTAAGGTTAACCATAAAAGCATTGGTATAAATATTATCTTCTGCAAAACGGTCGTTTTGCTGCTTATTATCCCAGGCAATATTGAGGTTTAATAATGGCGGATAGTTATTCTTTCCATTGGGCGCTGTAAAGCCTTTGGTTTCAGATTCATCAAAATGTTCGGTAGCCATTGCATCGTTGCTAATGTATAATGCATTATTTTTTTTGCCGGCACCCCAGTTGCCCATTCCATTTAGTTTATCGCTGAGTGTGTTAAACTCACTTGTACGGTAATACATAGTATAAATTGGTTTAAGAATCTTTAGCGCTGCTGATATTACCCTGGTTTCTTTCTTTTCAACTCCTTTTACATTTGTTGCACTCATCAAACGCTGTGTTTTTAATTGAGTTAACCCGGAAGACTGCATCAGGTAACTTTTTTCAAACGACCAGAACTCCAGTTTGTAAGCAGTGTTATTTTTTAAACCCGGCGGAAGGGTATAGTCAATATCCCTTGTGTTATCATCCCAGGTAAACCCGGTTTTTAGAGTGTCTGTACTGCCCACCGGTATAAAGTAAAGTTTCATATTAAAACTACCTGCATCTCCCAGAATATTATCCTGCTCCTGGTCTAAATGAATTTTTCCTTTACCATTTAATTCATTTTTTAAAACATAGCGTTGTTTATTTACCGGGTAGCTGAAGGCAATATTTTCATCCGGAATATAACCAGGCCTGGGGCCTGTTGAAAAATTAAATGTACTGGTTTCTTCTACAGCTGCTTCACTGTTAAGTTTATCATTCCAGGGTAAGCCCCAGCGATAACCATTTTCATAATATTGCAAGGCATAACACTTAATTTCGCCTGTATAATTTGCAATGCCTTCTAAAATTTTATTTCTTTTTAAGGTAACGGTATTATTATCATTGCTGAACTCCAAACCAGCATCTTCAACGGGAGTGTTACCATCTTTCAACAACCGGAATGATTTTATTTTAAACTGAAAAATCCTCACTTCGCCATCAGGATGTTTTTCTGTTGGAGGGACGCTTATTTCATAATTTTTTTCCAGCCCTACATTGGAAGCTGCATAAGGATAAACAAATACACTTTCTTTATTTCCTTTGGGGCCATAATCAGAAATAATTTTTATATCCTTCAACGGGTCAGGGTCGGGATAACATTTATCACCCAGCGCCATGTGTGCACTGGTGCTTACTTTAATTAATCCTCCCAATACTTCACCGCTTACAAATACATTACCTTCCATCCAGGTAGGATTGGGCAAGCCTCCTTGTAACACCGCACCTGCTGCAAATTTTACCAGGCTTACTTTACCAGTAAAAAACCACACATCCACCTGTAACCCTACATCCAAATCGAGGTAGGCATACAACTGGCCCAGGGCATACCAGTTTTCCCAACCAGCCGGTTTGCCGTTGTTGCAGGTAAGATTATCAAAGTGTTTGAGCATCATATCAAAACCAAGAATAGCGGTAGCATCCGCATAAATAATAGCTGCGCTGAAGCCGAGGCTTGCATGTACTTCGGCCCCGAACATCATACCCGAACCGGGCGCTTTATTCAACTCTGATAAAAATGATTGAATACCAGGGTCGGAAACAATACCCATTTTGGCAGTTATTTCCGCAGGCAGCGGTGGCAATTGCGGGTTCACCAATGACCCTACAACAAAATAGGCCGATGCACCTATCTTGTAATGATAGAATGCTGTTTTAGATTCCGGAAAATCCAATGTTACTTTTTGTGCCCAGGGGTCGCCTACTTTAAAATACCAGCCATCAGGCCCGGTGTAAAAGGAGATAGGTACTGTTAATTTTGCAGCAGAAAAATTTGCGTAAATCAATGCATCTAATTTAAATTTTTCTTCAGGGATATTATAAATTATATCTACATGGCCATTCACAATGGCCTTGTCGTTTTTAGGAGGATTGGTAAATACATACACATCGCCTGATAAGGTTAACTTTTGAAAAGCACCATTTGCAATTTCTGCACCCATTGTAATTTTTGCATTCATGGCTTTGGGGCCTGCACCGCTGGTCATGCAAACGAGTACGGTTGCCCTCAATCCAAATGTTCCCTGGCTGGGTAAAAATTTGATACCCGACATGGATGAACCTGGCGTACTATTATTGGCAATATTTTTTGCTTTCATCTCATCATCTTTTGGTGGGTCATTCTGCAATGCCATATTATAATAAGCGCCACCACCAAAACCATTGATACCCATAAAACCCACAACCGGTATAGGTTGTGCAAATTGTGCACAGGCATCTATATACCAGTAATTGAAATCATTTACATTACCAAACTGTGCGGTAGCTTCAATTTTAACCATTGGGAAAGTAGCTTCCACATGGCCTTTAATGCCATCGCCAAATACATTGTCTTTTTTGTAGAAGGTTAGGTATCCATCAACTTTTAATGGCCCCACATCTCCAAACAATCTTACTGAATCGGCACGAACTCCGGCACTAACGGTAAAGTTTGGACGAAAATCATCCACACTTAATTTTAATGCCCCATATAATGATAGTTTTGCTTCTGCACCAATAACAGTTTTGTCGGCCCCGCCAATACCAATTGATAATTTGAATTTTAATCCTGCTTCTATTTCAGATTTTACATCTACATAGGGAATGATTCCTCCGAGGTTAACGGGGAAACCACCTACCGATTTTTGCGGACTTGCAAATGCCCAATTGCCAGGGCTCATCCAAAATTCTTTTTTCTTTGTTATAATATTGCGGTTAGAAATGCCGAGGCTGTCAAACTTTATCGCTTCAAATTTTAATGAAGGGGTGCCGCTGGAAAGAATGATACTTACATCCCCATTCATTAAAGCGGTAACTGCAGGGCCGAGTGAATCTTTTTTTACTTCTATGTAAGAGTTGGGTTTTAATTCTACAGAAGCCATCCAGATATCCCAGTTCATTTTGGCTGATGGTTTTATTACAAAAGCATAACTAACCGCATCTTTTCCCAAATGCAAATCACCGGAATAGTCCAATGGCGTTTTACTTACAGGCAATAAAAATTGCCCACCCATTTTTCCTTTTTCAAAAGTGGACGCTGTAACCTGCACTTCAATATTAGTTAATGAATAGCCCCATCCACCCATGTTACCGGTTTTAATATCAATTACATTTTTCCCCTGTATATCAACTGTTATTCCCTGGTCGTCGAGAATTAAATCATTTGCGGTAAACTCTGTTCTTGTATCTTTCTTTTGATTAAAGGTTTTAAAATCTTCGGGCAATAATATTTTAAATTCTTTCATGTAGAGCCCTTCAAAATCATTTCCTTTTTTCACTTTTATATTTGTTGGATAAGTAAAACCTGCTGCATTTGATTTTACAGAATGGTCGTAATAAATGGTTGATGGATGAAAGCTTAATCCTTTTACATCTGTAAGCTGAAAATTGGGCAAGTCAATTGTAGCTATCCAGTCTTCCCATTGTTTAAAACGAAAGAGCAGTTTCGCAATTACAGAACCTGCCTGCACTTCACCCTTACCGTTTTCGGGCACCAGTAAATTTTGCGGAAAAGAAATTTCTGCATGGGCAACAATATCACTCAGTTTATTATTCTCCCAGCTTACATAAGTGCCGTTTGTTGAATCGGCTGTTGGGCATCCTTTAAATTTAATATTCATATTATTCTTACCACTGCCAATATTAAAATCCCTGTCGGTTGGTAAAAACAAAGTGCCTTTGCTCAGACTCATTCCGGTTGGATAAATACAAAAATTGGTTCCGGCTAAGGTTAGCCATCCGTTTGCTTCAGGTATATTCATATTAAACAGCAAACTCATGGTAGCCCCTTTTGGGGAAAATAGTACACTTACAATTGCCATTGTAACCGGCACGCCACCAATATCCTGGTTATTTAAGCCAATGGGCAAATCAACCGGGGTGCTTCCATTTAACTGGCTAAGCAAACGGGTGGCCGGGTTGTTATTAATAAAACCTTCTACATCACCAGCCAGTTTATCCAAACCGGTTCCTGTTTTTTTTGCAAAATCTTTAAACTCACTTAATGTTTCGTTTTTAAAAACACCGGGATCAGTTTGTGTTACAATGGTTCCGTCAAAAATAACTTTATCTGTATTGATTTTTATTTTATCAAAAGCTACTTTCAAATTGGCCTTACCAATTAATGGGTTCCAGTTAATGGTTCCTTCGCCGGTATAAGTATTATCATTATTTCTTGATATCTTAGAAGGAACCAATGTAAACTCACCTATTTTAATATCCTTCCCAATCAGGCTTTCATTGGCACTGATGATGGAAGTATTAGATGGAATTTTAATTCCACAATCACCAGCTACTCCATTTACCTGTGGTGGTTGATTGTTATTATTTGGAGGGTTATTATTGGGCGGGTTATTTACAGGTATCTTACCATCTCCATATTGAAAGGCTTCAATTCTGCTGTACCCGTTATTATCAATTTGTGCTTCTGAGTTAGGAAATGTATTTGCTTTTACACGAATTACATATTTCTTTCCGCTTTGCAAAATACCTTTGTATAAAATGGTATCTAATAAAAATGTGGAAGCAGGCAATTGTGTTTTTGTAAATACCGGTGGGTTATTAATAGCATCCGTAACTGTTTGCGAAGGCAGTAATTCACGTATTTCAAAATCGTAGCTGATATTACTAAGGTTTAATCCGCAGGTAGAGTTGGGTACCGTCCAGTTGAATATAACGGGCGAATTTTTTTGCACCGTTACCATTTCACTGCTGATATTAAAATTGCTGACGGGCTGTGTAAACTGCGGAGCTGCCGCTTTGCTGCAAACGGTAAATGTACCGCAGCCCAGGTTGGGGTCGCTGGCATTATTGCCTAAACCGGTAGCGGAGAAATAACGTGCATAAAAACAGATTCGATAAATACCATCCGGCAGTTTAAAATTATTGCCGGCATCTTTTAAAGCGCTTAAATTAATGCCGGAGGTAACAAGGTTAATATCATTAAAATTTCCAAACGCATCAATAATCTGAAAAGGGCTAAACTGTACAGGTATGCCTGCTGTTAAGGATACCGGTTGTTGCTGCTGGTAGCCGGGGTTTAATGAAACAGTAAATGGAGTTGGCGATAAACATTCAATCTTGCCAAATAATTTTACCTGAGTATTACCACCTGTTGGATTATTGTACTGCAGCAATGCTTTAACCCTGCCATTATCTATTGTTTTTAAAATAAAATTATTTGCAGGCGGGGTAACATTGGTATTTATAATTACACTGCCGGCCGATTGTGTAGCAATACTAAAATTGCCACAGCCTAAATTTTGATCTGAAACAAAAGCTCCAACACCACTGGCAGGATCATATTGCCTTGCATAAAAACAAATACGGTATATACCGTCAGGCAACTTAATATTATTGCTGGCATCTTTTAAATCAGTTAATGCAATGCCTGTTACTGCCAGGTTATTATCATTAAAAAAACCAAAGGCGCTTAACATATCCGTTGCCGACAGTGGCCTGGGAACACCGCCGGTAAGAATAATGGGTTGTTGTGGAATATAGGCAGCATTTGTAGAAAGTGTAAATGGTGAGGGAGAAAGCCGCTCAATTTTTCCAAACACCACTACCTGCATATTGCCCCCACCAACAACATTCAACAATAATATACTCTGTACATTTCCTGATGAAATATACTGGCTTATAACAGGATTAACTGGCGGAATAGCATTAGGGGTAACCATAACAGGAAAAGGCTGGGCAACAGATACCAATCCTAATGATAGTAATGAAAACAACAGTACCAGTATGTGTTTAAAAAATATTTTGTAACCTGCAGCGATGCTGCTATTATGCATTGTTGCGCCGCACACTTCAGCCTTCGAAGCCTTATTATACAACGTTCTGTTGAGCGATGAATTTTCCTGAACTGTAGCCACACTTTCCATCAATTGGTTAGAATAGGAATAAATATTTTTTGCTTTCATATTTCTATGATTAAATTATCAAAATGAATAATTATAAGATATACCGCCCGCCAGATTTTTACTGGCTACCGCCTGTGTTATTTTTTTATTGACGATTTCATTAATAGGATTAAATGGAGTATATACATAATTAGCAAAGACATTGAATGAATGATGTTTTTGTCTAAAGCCTGTATTGGCTGAAAAGGTAAGGTTGCTTTGCACTTTGCCTAATGATGACTGATTTAATAAATAGCCGGCAGTGCCCTGCAGGCTCAGGTTTTTTTCTTTTAATAGTTGAGCAGAACTTCCCAGGTTAACACCATAAGTTTTGTAGGTATTGATGTCCTGTTTGTATTGCGAAAAAAGCCCGCTTACAGTAAAACTCATAGCTTTTTTTATAAGCCCCATGGTATAATTAAGCGAAGCAGATAAATTATTACTGTTGGTAAACTTTTTAGTAGCAGGATTTTTATCATTCAGCAACATGTAATTTATACTGCTGCTTATGGTATGCGACTTTTCTGTACTCATCATTGTATAAGATGGCATGATGCCAAACTGCTGGATTTGCTGGTTGAGACGGATGGAGTCTGTCAGATTAATAGTGCCGTCTTTTTGCTTAAGGATATAACCTGCATAATTAAAGTTGAGGTTAAAACTTTTGCTGAGTAAAGCGCTTACATTAAGGTTGCTTACAAAAGTATTTAACTTGCTGGCCAGGTTCTTTTTTAAATTATTGTGCTGATTGGAAAGGGTAGTGGTAATGTTGAGCCTGCCTTTTGACAAATTGAAATTATTCATCCAGTTCAGCAACTCTACATCATTAAGCATGTAAGGAGTGCCCAGACTTTTAAAATCGGGCTGCACCCTTCTGTAACCCACGGTGGTTGTATATCCTTTTAATGCAATACTGACTGTTGACTGCCCTGCATAACTAACTACAGTTGAACTGCGGTAGGTCATCAGCTTACTAAAAAATTTTTCTAACGAACCTGCCGAATCAGCTTTGGTTTTGGCATCTGCTATGTCTGGTGTTAAACCGCTTATTGCACCATCGGTTGTCAATACAATTTTTTTGAGCAATACAATTTTAAATGAGCTGCCCAGCACTGTATTCTCCTGAGACCGCAGGATGTTTTTATTAATTACTTTAGCAGAACTGCTGTCATCCTTTGCATGAAAATAAATCAAATCAAAATAATTTTTTGTATTGCCGATACCGATTTTTACTCCATAGCCAATGCGTGAAAACTGTGGTTGTGTAAAACGCCCGCTGGTGGTATCTTCATTTATTTTACGGTTGAGTTTTCCGTAAAAAGCGCCAAAGCGAATTAGTTTAGGATTTAATTCCAGCCCCACACCACGAAAACTCTGCCCGTCAAAAATCAAAGGGCTCATTTGCATGGTACGGTAACCCAAATGAAGTTTTGCCCACTTATAGGTTGGGCTTAAACCAAACATGGTAAAAGGTTGCTGGTAACTTTTTCCATACTGGTTTATTATAAATGAAACCGGTAAAGCAATTCCGTAAACAGTTGGGGTAAAATTTCCATAAATATTCCAGCCAAAAGGCGGCCGGGTGGCCACCGGTTCATTGGAAGAATAAAAATTTGCTGAGCCTCCGATACTGCCGCTGATGGTAAAAGGTTTTTGTTTTTTAATGTTGCCAAGGTTCTGTGCATTTACATGAAAAATGCAAAAAACAAAAAGCAACAGGGAAAAAAATAGTTTCATATACAGTTGGTGTTAGCGGTAATGATAAATTTTAAAAACCCTTAATTATCATCACCTCCTCTTATCATATCTTTCAGGCTGTTCATCACTTTTATTTTATATCCTGAAGTATAAATTGTATTGCTCACTTTTTTTATTTCTATAGTTTCCATTCCTTTTATTCCGCCGGATTCTGTTTCCACCCACAGGTAATTTTTATTTAGAACAGGAATAGAAAAAATATTATTTTTCATTTTGGGGTCGTTTTGAATTTTACTTAAATCTGCCGGACGGCCAACACCCATTGTATAAATCTTTATCGGGTCAAAAGGAACTTTAGCGTACCAAAAAGAAACTGTACCCGTTTTGGCAGCATTTGCTGAGGCCATTACTTTATTGCTTTTCATTTCATATTCATCTGCTGTATAGCCCAAAAAATTTTTCGTTTTACCGGTTTTTTTAACAGTAAACTCATTATCATTTTTAGCTCTTGCAAGTGGAGCCTTTTTTATTTTTTCAGCTATTTCTTTTCCAAGCATTCCTCCTTCACCAACTGTTTTTGGCATATTCATTACAGTGATAATTTTCTTTTTGTCATCAAACACCCAGGTATGCCCTTTCTTAGAATAAATCATCAGGCTGAAACTTTTGTCTTGCGGTTTTACTGCAGCATAGTCACCATTAGCTGTAAAGAAATAAGTAACTTCTTCATTCGCCTTTCCATTTTTTTTATCATCTTCATCTTTCCTTATGTGTTGTGTTACCTGCCAGTCAAAGTTGATAACAGAAGGAATTGGTTCATCTATATTGGCTGTAGGGTTACTGCTGCCATCACCGGTTACCCTAACAGGCGGCAGGCCGCCATGGTTAACGGTATCAACAGAAATTTGTATAATTACATTTGGCGTTCTGCCCCTATCCGGCTTCTCAATGTATTTAATAATATACGGCGGTTGCGCAGCTATCGTAACCGTCAGATTTCCGGATGCGGGATTATTAAAATAAATATCTACAACGCCGCCTACTTCATTATTTGCGGCCTTGAATATCAAGTGTCCTTCTACTCCTTCCGGAAATAATGTTTTCTCATGTGCGCAGAAGTAGGTAACCATTTTACCTTTAGGCACACTGCTTTTATAATTCGTAAATATTCCCTGTTTGGGATGCCCCTCACCAAACAAATTAAAAAAGCTGCTGTTACTCACTATTATTTCAAAATTCCGGCGGCTGACCAATTGTGCACCGGTATAATTTACATTGAGAGTAAAAAGAAATATTAGTATGCAGGAATAAATAAATGTTTTCATTGTATATCAATTTTATAAAGCTTACCAATTATCATTTAAAAGAATGCCTGCATAATGCGGGTACTTTATTTACGCTGATTATTTTATTTTAAATGCGTTTGTTATTCTATTGCCCGATTCATTGTAATTATATTTTTATAAACTCAACCCTCCGGTTCTGTGCCTTTCCTTCTGGTGTAGTGTTGGCAGCAGCGGGTTGTGTTTCGCCTTTTCCATCTG
>JANLQE010000260.1:0-15247 GCA_031367625.1 Bacteroidota bacterium | reverse complement strand
GCATATTTGCCAACTTAATTGCTAATAAAAGGATGAAATATATCAAATAGAAAACTTTATAAGGGGTTGGTAAGAAGCTGCAATGTTTTTAATTTATCCGGGAAACGGCTTAAAAATGGGAATTTATCTTAACAAGCTGGGGTATTATAACAAAAAAGCCCTGTTTATTGCGCCATATTTAATATTATACCCCTATCTTTGCCGCCCGAAAAAGAATAGTTCTCTTTTTTAAACATTTCCCACATGGCTCAAAAAGTTTCCCGAATTTTTGGGAGCGCCAGCAGGGAGTAACTAAAAACAAGTTATATAATGCCAAAGGTTAAAACCAACAGCAGCGCAAAAAAGCGCTTTAAAGTTACCGGTACAGGTAAAATTACTTTTCAAAAAGCTTTCAAACGTCACATTCTTACAAAAAAATCTACCAAACGCAAGCGTGCTATGCGTAAAGATGGTGTAGTTGCAGACAGCAATATGCACTTTGTAAGACGTTTATTAGGGTTAAAATAAAACCTCACCTCCGCCTCTCCAAAAGGAGAGGAACCAAACTCTTAACTTTTTAAAAAATTATAATATGCCACGTTCAGTAAATGCAGTAGCCAGCAGGGCACGCCGCAAAAGAATTTTAAAAGCTGCCAAAGGTTATTATGGCAAGCGTAAAAATGTATATACCGTTGCTAAAAACGTAATGGAAAAAGGCTTAACCTACAGCTATGTTGGCCGTAAATTAAAAAAACGTGAATACCGCACTTTGTGGATTGCACGTATTAATGCCGCAGTAAGGGCAGAAGGAATTACTTACAGCGAATTCATTCATAAATTAACAGAAAAAAAGATTGACCTTAACCGTAAGGTGCTGGCCGATCTTGCAATGAACGAGCCGGAAACATTTAAGAAATTAATTGATTCAGTTAAGTAAATTATTATTGATAAAAATTATATTTCCGCCCCGGTTTACCTGGGCGGTTTTTTATTTTTGTTAAGTGCTTAAATTATATCTTTGTTTTTTTAATTACTAATCATTAATATTTTATCTACGATGCGTAATACCGGTGATGTCGGCATGAATAATACCTATAATGACCTGGTGGATCAAACCTTTAATTTTCCGCAGGAAGATTTTAAACTTGTTAATGAATACCTGCAATATAATGGTGTGGATGTAAAAGCATTGATAGATAAATACGGCACGCCGCTAAAACTTACTTATTTACCCAAAATTGGTAAGCAGATAAATAAGGCAAAAACTATGTTTGCCGCTGCTTTAAAAAAACATAAATATACCGGTAAATACAATTATTGTTATTGTACAAAAAGTTCTCATTTTTCTTTTATTGTAGAAGAAGCGTTGAAAAATGATATTCACCTGGAGACTTCTTATGCGTATGATATTGATATTATAAAAAAGCTGTACGCCAAAAAGAAGATAAATAAAGATATTTATGTGGTGTGCAACGGGTATAAACAAAAACCTTATACACAGCGTATTGCCGGCTTATTAAACAGCGGTTTTAAAAATGTAATTCCTGTTTTAGATAATGTGGAAGAGTTAAGGGCGTATGTGAAATCAGTTAAAGTTCCTTTCAATCTGGGCATAAGGGTAGCTGCAGAAGAAGAACCCAACTTTCCTTTTTACACCTCACGGTTAGGAATACGGGCAAAAGATATTTTAGAATTTTATGTAGATAAGATTGAGGGGAACGAACACCGCTTTCAGTTAAAAATGCTGCACATCTTTTTAAACAAAGGAATTAAAGATGATATTTATTACTGGAGTGAATTGAATAAAGTCATTAACCTGTATTGCCAGTTAAAAAAGATTTGCCCAGAGCTGGATTCTATCAATATCGGAGGCGGTTTCCCAATAAAACATTCCCTGGCCTTTGAATACGATTACCAGTTTATGATAAATGAAATTGTGCGAAATATTAAAGTGGCTTGTACACGCAGTAAAGTACCTATGCCAAATATTTTTACAGAGTTCGGCAGCTACACAGTAGGCGAAAGCATGGCTCATATCTACAGTGTGATTGGCCAAAAAATGCAGAACGACAGGGAAACCTGGTATATGATTGATTCTTCTTTTATAACAACTTTACCTGATACCTGGGGCATTGGAGAAAAATTTCTCATGCTTCCTATCAATAAATGGGACAACGAATATCAACGGGTAGTATTGGGCGGTATAACCTGCGACAGCCACGATTATTACGACAGTGAAGAACACATTAATGAAGTTTTCCTACCTAAATTAGGAGAAGGGGAACCTTTATTTGTAGGCTTTTTTCATACAGGTGCTTACCAGGATCAGATAAGCGGCTATGGTGGCATTAAGCATTGTATGATACCATCTCCCAAACATATTATAATAGGCTACGATAAAAATGGTAAGCTTGTGGATTGGTTACATGCCAAAGAACAAACAGCACAAAGTATGCTGAAGATATTAGGCTATACATAATGGATTTACCGTTATTGCAAAAAATAAATAAGCCCGCTGATGAGTCAACGGGCTTTGTATGCTTCAGAAAGAATGCATTTTTTTCATAGGTCATAATATTAATATCAGTATTAAAATGCTTAATTTTTACTTTTTTTCTTTGGAGCGTTGTTTGAGAAAATGCCATTTAGGTAGTATTTACCATCTTTCTTATTTTTCCAATAGCGGTATCCATTTAATTCGTAATAATATTTTCCATCAATAGTTTTTCCGGCAGCCTTGTCATTTACAACAATCACCGGCGGTGGGCTTCCATCTCCTTTTATTGCCTTCTTTTTTAAATACTCTTTTGCCGAAATGGGCGCAGCATTTTTTACAGGAACAGGTGAAGAACTTACTGTAGTATTCTCATTTTTAACCGGAACGGCCTTTCTATTACAACTGTATATAAAAATGAACAAAGCCAACACTGCAGTATGATAGAAAATATTTTTCAGGTATTTTATTTTGCGGGGTAGTTCAATAACTTTACCAAACAATTAAAAAACATCCGCCATGAAGTTGTTTCTGATTTCTTTAACAATTATTTTTTTTAATAATACTGTCAAATGCCAAACCGCAGAAGATGCTGTAAAAGCAACGGTAAATAATTTATTTTTTGCAATGAAAAATGCAGATGCAAAATTGCTTATATCCTGCTTTGCTGATAGCGCTGTTTTGCAAACTATCCTAAAAAATAAAGAAGGTAAAATTATAGTAAAGAATGAACAGGTGAATGAGTTTGCAGCATTTATAGGCAGTCAACCAAAAAATATGGCCGATGAGAGGGTTGTATTTGAAACCATAAAAATTGACGGGCCATTGGCAATGGTTTGGGCTCCTTATGATTTTTATTTTGATGGTAAATTCAGCCATTGCGGCGTAGATGCTTTTCAACTGGTAAATACTGCTGAAGGTTGGAAGATCCAATACCTGATTGATACACGCAGAAAAACAGGCTGCAAATAAAAGCCTCCGCAAGAGTGGGGAGGCCTTACCTTCATTATTACAAGGTAATCAACTGTATTTATTTTTAATTTATTTATTGAATATTAATTTCTGTTGCGCTTGCTTTTGAAATTTCTTTTTTAGGTAATGCTAATTTTAAAATTCCATTCTCGTATTTGGCGCTAATGCTTTCTGTGTCAATCTTTTCATCAACAGTAAAACTGCGTTTAAAATATTTTGTGCTGAATTCCCTGCGTATGGCTTTGCCCGTTTGTTCTGTTTTATCTTCTTTTTTTTCTGTGCTGATGGTAAGAATATTACTTTCTAATTTTATATTGAAATCAGCTTTTTCAAAACCGGGGGCAGCTAATTCTATTAAATATTCTGTTTCTTTATCTGTAATATTTACCGGCGGAAAATACAAAACATCTTCCCTTACAGTTTTACTTACTGCAGATGGAAATTCATTGAAAAGATCTTTCATCATACCATCAATTGATTTAGAAAATCCGTTGTTTACTTTTACTAATGTCATGGCTTTATAATTTTTAGTTTTATAATTTTAATTTCAGTGTATAAGCTTCAAATTGTATTCCATTGAATATTATAAGACATATTAACCATTTACTTTTATTTATTAAGTCATCCTGTCGAAATTAATTAAAGTAATGCGTCATTATGTCTCTTAATCAAAAGTAAAACATCCAATAATTTCAATGTGTGTTTGAAAAGAAGGTCGTAATTTTGCGGTTCAATATTTAAAACGAAAAAAATGTATCCAGAAGAAATAGTTATTCCGATGAAAGAGGAACTAACAGAAAATGGCTTTACAGAATTACTTACTGCAGCCGATGTAGAAACTACATTAAACGAAAAAGGAACTACACTGGTAATGATAAACTCTGTTTGTGGTTGTAGCGCAGGCACAGCAAGACCGGGAGTTTTACTGGCAGTGCACAATGCAGAAAATAAGCCTGATAATGTTACAACAAGTTTTGCAGGCTTTGATGTGGAAGCAGTAAATAAAATAAGAGAACACCTAATGCCTTACCCGCCTTCTTCTCCGGCTATTGCTTTATTTAAAGATGGGCAGTTGGTACACATGATAGAGCGCCACATGATTGAAGGGCGGAGTGCACAAATGATTGCAGAAAATCTTATCGGTGCATTTAATTTGCATTGTAATTAATAATATTTAAAAAAATAGTCCTCCTGTTGTGAATGATTACTTCAGGAGGATTTTTTATTGCCGCTTGTAAAGAATATATTGCAATCCTTTTTTAAACCTTAAACAGATTAAATGTATCCCAACTTATATTACGTTTTCAAAGATTGGTTTGGAGTGGAGTGGAGTGCCCTTAAAATACTAAATACTTTTGGGCTGATGGTGGCGCTTGCCTTTGTAGTGGCAGCTTTGGTGCTTAGTTCCGAATTAAAAAGAAAAGAAAAACTTGGGCTTTTACTCCCCCGTGAAGAAGTGATAATTGTGGGCAAACCGGCTTCGCTAAGCGAACTTTTAATAAATGCTTTTATAGGTTTTCTATTTGGATTTAAGCTGCTGGGATTATTATTTAATAAAGCTCCGGAAATAAATGCGCAGGAATATATTTTTTCTAAACAGGGAAACATATTGGGCGGAATTTTATTTGCAGCCGTGCTGACAGGTATTAAATGGTGGGAAAAAAATAAACAAAAATTAAAACAGCCAGAACGCCGTACGGTGCGTATCTGGCCGCATGACAGGGTGGGGGATATTATTATTTTGGGATTGGTGTTCGGCATCTTGGGTGCTAAACTATTTGATAATTTTGAAAATTGGGATGAGTTTATAAAAGATCCCATCGGTCGTATTTTTTCGCAAAGCGGCCTTACCTTTTATGGTGGGTTAATAATGGCGGCGATTGCCATTTGCTGGTACGGTTACAAAAAAGGAATTAAACTCAGGTACCTGGTTGATGCGGCAGCACCCGCCTTAATTATTGCTTATGCCATTGGCCGTATTGGTTGCCAGGTAGCAGGCGATGGTGATTGGGGTATTTATAACAGTGCCTATATTAGTGATGCTTATGGAAAAATTACTGTTGCTCAGCCCGGCGATTTTGATAAACAATTAAAAAAGTATTCATCCTATTTTACTGAAGGTAAAGTAACAGACAGCGCCAATCATTTGCTTTACGTAACAGACCGCACTTATGGAACATTGGATAAAGTGCCACATAAAAGTTACAAAGGCCCCTCTTTTTTACCTGATTGGTTTTTTGCTTATGCATTTCCCCAAAATGTAAATACCGATGGCATTAAAATCCCTGGTAATAATGACGAACACAACAGGGTGTTGCCACAACCGGTTTTCCCAACTTCATTATATGAAATTATAATATGTAGCCTTATTTTTCTATTCTTGTGGTCGATTCGACGCAAAATAAGGACCCCGTTGGTGATGTTTGGAATTTATCTGGTACTTAATGGCATTGAAAGATTTTTAATAGAATTAATACGCGTAAACAAAACTTACACCTTCTTTGGCCTGAATCCATCCCAGGCAGAAATAATTGCTTGTCTGTTAATAATCAGTGGGTTAATAACTATTTCTATAGGCAAAATTAAATATTCTTCCCAAAATAATTAATTAGCTGTAACACTGTATTAAGGATAACCGTTAGATAATATATCTACCGGTTATCCTTTTTTTTTGCCTTCTAATATAAAACATTGTACCATGTAATACAAAGTACTTACTTTTGTTAAGTAGTTATCAAAGTATATAACTATGTATTATTAGCCACCCGACAGCCATCGGGTTTAACCAACCAAAAAAGTATAGTCATGAAAAAATTATTTACAACACTGGTTTTAGCCAGTTTAGGTGTCTGCAGTTTTGCACAGAATTCCGGAAAAATATCGGGAGTCATTAAAGATGGCGGTAATCAAAAAATAATTGATGCTGCTAATATCACTTTGTTAAAAGCAATGGATTCATCGCTGGTAAAAATTTCTGTTACAGACAAAGAGGGAAACTTTTCTTTTGAAAATATAAAAGACGGAAATTACATTGTTGTAGCTTCTTCAACAGGGCATACAAAAGCATACAGCCAGCCCTTTACAATTAATGCCATTAATACAAATGTTACTACCGGCACATTACAATTAATTCCCGTAAATAAAAATTTAGCCGAGGTAACAGTTACTTCTAAAAAAGCTTTTATCGAAAGAAAAATAGATAAAACAGTTTTAAATGTTGATGCTTCTATTACCAATGCCGGAAGCACTGCACTGGAAGTGCTGGAAAAAGCACCCGGCGTTTCTGTAGATAAAGACGGCAACATCAGCCTGAAAGGTAAGCAGGGAGTTATTATAATGATGGATGGAAAACCAAGCTATATCTCTGGTGCCGATTTGGTGAATTTTCTGCGCAACCTTCCTGCATCTAACCTTGACCAGATTGAAATAATGACAAACCCCTCTGCAAAATATGATGCTTCGGGCAACTCTGGTATCATAAACATTAAAACAAAAAAGAATAAACAAAAAGGCTTTAACGGATCGTTAAGTACTACTTATGGGCAGGGTGTTTATGCTAAAACAAATAATAGTTTAAACCTCAATTACCGGGCAGGCAAGGTAAATATCTTCAGTACGCTGAGTGCCAATTACAGAAAGGGTTTTCAGCAGCTTGATATCAATAGAAAATACACTAACCCCGATAAAAGCACCAAAGCCATTTTTGATCAAAATACAAATAGCCACCGGGAAAATTATAATTATAATGCAAAAGTTGGGATGGATTTTTATGCAAGTAAAAAAACAACTTTAGGTATTGTGCTTACCGGTTACACAACACCGGGCAGGGAAACAGGCAGCAGCACCAGTTATTTACAAAGCAGCAATGGTTCAGTGGATTCTATAGTTACGGCAGACCGTGTTGAAAATTCTAAATGGAAAAACGGGGCTATAAATTTAAACCTGCGCCACACTTATGATTCTACAGGCAGGGAACTTTCTGCAGACATAGATTTTCTACAGTATAAATCAGGTAAGGATCAGCTTTTCAATAATGGAACTTTTAATCCGGACTGGACAAAAAAATATACTGATGAACTTGCCGGAGACCTTCCGTCGGATATTAAAATTTATTCTGCAAAAGCAGATTACAGCCAGCCGCTGAAAAAAGGATTGAAGATGGATGCAGGGGTTAAATTCAGCTACGTTACTTCAAATAATAATGCCAATTATTTCAACATAATCAATAGCGAAAAAAAAATTGACTGGGATAAAACAAATCATTTTATTTATAAAGAAAATATCAATGCGGCTTACGTAAACTTTAGTAAGACAATAAAAAAATGGGGATTGCAGGTGGGGTTGCGGGCAGAAAATACCAATAACCAGGGCAGCCAGTTCGGCAATCCTGACCAAACTCTTCACCCGGATTCTTCCTTCAAAAAAAGCTATACAAATTTATTTCCCACAACATATATCAGCTATAGTGCAAGTGAAAAAAATCAATTTGGCTTTTCTTATGGGCGCCGCATAAACAGGCCGGATTATGAAGATCTGAATCCGTTTTTATTCTTCCTGGATAAATTTACTTATGGCGCTGGCAACCCGTTTTTAAAACCCACCTACGCTCACGTTTTTGAAGTATCACATACCTATAATCAATTTTTTACAACCACTTTAAATTACAGTCATACAAAAGATCTTTTTAATGAAACTTTTAAACAAAAAGGTTTTGCTACAATAGTAAGCCAGGGAAATTTTGGTAAGGTTAATAATTTAAGTTTATCTGTAAATGCGCAGGTGCCTGTAGCCAAATGGTGGAGCAGCAACATTTATGCAGAAGGCCGTTACCAGGAGTTTAAAGGCAATTTGAATAATGAAGATCTTAATATTCATGGCACAAATTATACCGTGAATGTTACTAACCAGTTTACTTTTAAAAAGGGCTGGAATGCAGAACTATCAGGCTTTTACCGAACCAGGGCAATTGAAGGGCAGATACTGATACATCACATTGGCCAGGTTACTTCAGGCATAAAAAAAGATTTGTTAAAAGGAAAAGCTTCTCTAAAATTAACGGTAAGAGATATGTTTGGCCCTATGCTGGTAAAAGGGAACATTAATTTTCAAAATACGCAGGCAAGTTTTAGTCAATACAGCGATAACAAGGTAGTAAGCTTAACTTTTAACTATCGCTTTGGCAAACCAATTAAAGGATTAAAGAACAGGAAATCTGGCGGGGCAGACACGGAGCAAAACAGGGTTAAATCGGCTAATTAAAACCTTTCAATGTTCCTGAAAAAAGCGCAACCTATTATGGGTTGCGTTTTTTATATTTGCATAAAATTAATGCTATGGCATCTTTTGATATAGTAAGCAAAGTAGATCTGCAAACACTTGACAATGCGGTAAACGTGGTAAGCAAAGAAATTACCAACCGCTTCGATTTTAAAGGCTCTCACGTTGTGATAGACCTTAATAAAAAAGATTTTAAACTTAATCTTGAAGCAGATAGCGAAATGAAACTGGCGCAGATAACTGATGTGCTCATCAGCCGTAGTATGAAGCAGGGGCTGGCTGCAGAAATTTATGATTTAAGTAAAGAACCTTATCCCAGCGGAAAAATTACTAAGCAGGAAGTACCGGTTCGCAATGGGATTAAGCAAGATGATGCAAAAAAAATAGTAAAGCTTATTAAAGACAGCGGACTGAAAGTACAGGTAGCTATAATGGATGATATTGTACGGGTAACCGGTAAAAAGATTGATGATCTGCAGGATGTTATTCAGGCAAGCAAAAGCTGGACGCTGGGAATAGCCTTACAATTTGTGAATATGAAGAGCTAAAGATTGCCCTTTTTAAGCCAAAAGCCTTAACTTGCAGCTTTAAAAACCTGTACGGCAAAATCCGTACTCCAAAAAATAATAATAATAATATGAAACAAGGTGTTCACCCAACAAATTACAGAACAGTCGTTTTTAAAGATATGAGCAATGGCCATACTTTCTTAAGCCGTTCTACAACCCAAACCAACGAAACAATAGTATTTGAAGCAGATGGACAGGAATACCCGGTAATTAAACTGGAGATTTCCAATACATCTCACCCGTTTTATACAGGTAAAAATGTATTGGTAGATACTGCAGGCCGTATTGATAAATTTAAAAAACGTTACGAAAAGAAAGCAAAATAATTAGCATAAAGTCCGCTTTATCAAGGATTGTTTTTCATGGCTATACTTTAAGTCCCTCCGGTTTTTCCGGCGGGATTTTTTATTTTAAATTGTTCAGTCTTTAAAGCCGGGGCAATTCATTACTTTTAACCCAATGAATATTTTTTTAGATGATAGTAAATGCAGGGAGCAGCTTTTTCCATTTTCATTAACCCGGCATGCAGCGGATATTCGTGTTGGAATTCTTACCATTAAAGAAAAATGGAGCCGTCTTTCAGACGCAGTAATTTTCACCAGCGAAAAAAATATTCCGGCAGATGCATTGCTGGTAAATGCCAACATTATCCCTACCAAAAAAAATATTGATACCTTATTAAAAGCCGCTGCCGGTAAAATTGCTGTAATGGATAACGATGATATCAAAATCATTCATCATCCCTGGCAGATTTTCCAGTTAAATGATTGGGCGCTCCGTCATGATTTTGAGTTACTCACAAAAAAAAAGATATCACAAAAATTAAGCAACACAAATAAATACAGCAACGAAAAAAATATTTTTATAGAAGAAGGAGCACAAGTAGAAAATAGTTTTTTAAACGCAGTTTCAGGGCCTATCTATATCGGAAAAACCGCAGAAGTGATGGAAGGCAGCATGATACGGGGGCCTTTTTCCCTGGGAGAAAACAGTGTACTTAAAATGGGCAGCAAAATATACGGTGCTACCAGTATTGGCCCTTATTGTATTGCCGGCGGCGAAATAAAAAATTCGGTAATATTTGGTTACAGCAATAAAGCACATGATGGTTATCTGGGAGACAGTGTAGTGGGAGAGTGGTGCAATCTTGGTGCTGGCAGCAGTAACAGCAATATAAAAAATACCGGCGGCGAAGTAAAATATGTTTTAAATAAAAACAGGGATACTTTAAATGCGGGCAACAAAGCAGGCCTGCTCATGGGCGATTACAGCCGTGCGGCCATAAATACATCTTTTAACACAGGAAGTATTGTTGGCGTTTGCTGCAATATATTTGGCAGCAATGCACCGGGAAAATATACAGATAATTTTTCGTGGGGCAGTGAACGTTATATATTTGAAAAAGCATTGAAAGATATTGCCAACTGGAAAAAAATGAAACAGCAGGTTCTAACAGATAAAGAAATGGAAATGCTGCAACAACTTTATTTATCAAACCAATAAAAAAATTATATGCGTAAACAAATTGCTGCTGCCAACTGGAAAATGAATCTTACAATGCAACAGGCTGAACAACTAACCGATGATTTACTGGCCACAGGTTATTCTTTAAATGAAAACCAATTGGCAGTTTTGGGCGTTCCATTTCCTTACCTTGTAAATGTGCAGCAAAAACTAAATGACAGGCAAAATATTTATGTAGCAGCACAAAATTGTTCTGCCAATAAAAACGGCGCATATACCGGCGAAGTAAGTGCAGAAATGCTGCAAAGCATCGGCCTGCAGTATGTAATTATTGGCCATAGCGAAAGAAGAGAATACAACAACGAAACTAACAGCCTGCTGGCAGATAAAATAAATATTGCTTTTGAGTATGGATTAAAACCAATTTTTTGTTGTGGAGAACCGTTGAATATCAGGGAAGCTGCTACACAGAATAACTATGTAGAAACGCAGTTGGCAGAAAGCCTTTTTCATTTAAGTGCAGCACAGTTAACCAATTTTATTATTGCTTACGAACCCATTTGGGCCATTGGTACAGGCCGCACAGCCAGCAGCGGTCAGGCACAAGAAATGCATGCACATATCCGTAAGGTAATGGCAGAAAAATACGGGGATGATATTGCCAATACTATTTCTATTTTATATGGCGGCAGCGTAAAAGCAGCAAATGCTGTAGAAATATTTGGCCAGCCAGATGTAGATGGGGGATTGGTAGGTGGCGCCAGCCTTGTGGCTACAGAGTTTGCCGCAATTATAAACGGGCTTAAAAAATAAGAACTAACCCGGTTTATTTTAAAAATAATTTTATATATTAAGGTGTAATACAACAATGCTATCTTCATAATTACAGTTAAATATTGTTTTTCATTTTACAAAACTGCTATCATGTTTTTACCGGAATTATGGCGATTTAATAAAGCAGGTTTTATATTGTTACTGCTGTTTGTACTGCTAATGATTTTTTTGAATTATAAACACGGTGCCGTAGCTACGCCCATTTTTCAATACGGGATGTATGCCAGCCGCATTAACAGAACGGATACCCAAAAGGTTTTTCATTTAAAAATAAACGGACAACTGCTTGATTTAAGCAAATATTCATTTGTAGAAAGGGATATTATACAGGATTATCTGTTAAAATATAAATGGCAGGCCATAACTAATCCGGCTGTGTTTTTTACCATTAAAAATGCCTTGACTAAAATCGGGATCGGAAAATTTATGCATCAATCCTCTTATACTAATAACATCACAGATACCGAATTTACACATTGGTATAAAAACCTTGTACAGCAAATTATTGGTTATCGTATTTACAGTTTAGAAGTATATGAGCAAAAATATACCTGGCAGACTGATTCTTTAAAACCTGCATCCTCACCAGAAAAACAATTATTTATTGTTACTAACTGAAAAACATATCCGGCAATTTGCCGGATATTATCTTATTTGTTTTTTACTAAACTATGTTTGGTATTTTTATAATAGGTTGACATTTTCATCCCTGAAGCCTGTGTTTTTTGTAAACAGGCTGGACTTTACCAGAAACATTTTATTCCTTACCGATATGCAGCATATACTGATGCAGCATAAATGGTTGTTTGCCTGTTTTGACATTGTTTATTTTATTTTACCATTGTTGTTAGGGTATACAATTTTAAAAAATAAAAAAGGGCGGCAGATAACTGCAGGTTGTACGGCTGCATTCAGCCTGGTGTATAGTATATACTTTTCTTCTACGTCTTACATAAGTATTGAGGTCTTTGTAGTATGGATGATGCTTCCTTTGCTATTTTGCTACTCTACTGTAAAGGGCTTTTATTACAACATGCATATTCTCAGAATTATCTTTATCATCATATTTTTTTCATCAGCCTTATGGAAAATAACCAGCGGCGGTATTTTTAATAAAGAACAAATGGCAGGTGTTTTATTGTTTCAACATGCAGCTTACCTTACAAGTAATAATAATAGTTTAATTACAAAATCTATTTATTACCTGGTACAACATCAATTGCTGGCTTACTGCTTATACCTGGCTGTTTTTATTGGAGAGTTTAGTTTTGCAGTTGGCTTTTTTACCCGAAAATATGACAGGTTCCTTATTTTTATATTAACAACATTTCTATTTTTTGATTATACAATAATGTTCATTAATTATTTTACGTGGATGGCTTTTATAGGATGCTTTTATTTTTCCAGGTATTCAATTGATAAGCAGAATTAATATTTTATACCAGACTGAATTTCATCTCAGGCTTCCGAAAGCTTTCAGGATGTTGAAGTTTAATAAAACAAATTATAAGCAATGCTGGAATCTCTTGTTGAATTATTACGTTGCCCCGTAACAAGGAGCAGACTTACCATGGATGTAATAAAAAAAGAAAAAAAAGAATTAGACGGACAATTAGTTGATACAATTTTAGAGGCTGTTTTATATGCTGATAATGATTGGTTTTATCCGGTTATCAATGGTATTCCCCGCCTGATGGTAGAGGCTGTAATTGATTATGAAGATTTTCTTACAAAATATATACCCGATTTTAAAGAACGAAAAGAGAATCTTTTTATTAAACATGCCCGTTTAATAAATCTGGCATATAAAAAAAATTACCGCACAAAAAAAAGCTTTGCACAGGAGTGGGAAATTTTTGATCCTGAAAAGGACAAGACATGGAGTGCAGATGGACAAAGTATGGTAGAAAGATTTTTTACTGAAACGGGAGAAACAAAATTTTCCCTTGAAAATAAAATAGTTTTTGATGCAGGCTGCGGTACTGGGTTATTGAATTCTTTATTGGCAAAAAATGGAATTACAAATATCGCCATGGATTTTAGCAATAGTATTGAGTCTGCCTACAATAAAAATCAATACAGCAAAGTACATTTTATACAGGGGGATGTACAATACCCTCCATTATTATTTAATCATTTTGATGTAGTGCATTGCAGTGGAGTATTGATACACACTAATAATACAGAATTATCCTTTTCCTGTATAGAACCATTGGTAAAGAGCGCAGGAAAATTAAGTGTATGGTTGTATCATCATAGAAATAATTTTATTCATAATTTATTTAACAGTATAAGGAAAAATACATCCCGTTTGCCGCTTAAGTTTCAATATTATCTTTACCGCACTACTATTTTCCCCATTAGTTTTGTGATTAAAAAAATAAAAGGAAATAAACAAAACTCCAGAGAAATGATGATTGATATTTTAGACTGGTTTACCCCGGAATTTCGATGGGAGCATAGCCACGAAGAAGTTACAGCCTGGTTTTATAAAAGACAATATAAGAATGTAAAAGTAACTGCAGAGAACATTTTTGGATTTAATATTACCGGCACAAAAAACTAATAGCAGAAATGGTTAATTGTTTACCTGTCTGATAAAAAATAAGATGTTGTTTAAATACGGTTAAGAAATAATCTATCCGCCAGATATAATATTCAGCCTCTTTTTATAATAATTTTGTAAGAATGACGCAATAAGTATGATGCATAAAACTATCCCCAATATTATGCTTACCGGGTTTCGGAAGTTGCTAAAAAGATAATAGCCAAAGCCGGTAAATACAACAGACAGCAGCATGATAGCAGCTAATCTTTTAAAAGGGAAAAAATAACTGACTTTTTTATTAATCAGTTTACCGGTATGCCACAAATAATAACCCACCTGTACATAAGTTGATAATACAAAAGCCAAAACCAGCCCCCTCATCTGCAGAATTGGATATAATATGAACATCAAAACAATTGCTGTTAAAAGGTCCAGTAAAGCCCCTTTTACAATTAAATCACTCCGGTGATATACCTGTAAGACTGTTGTAGAATAGATAATGCGTACGGGCAAAATAAAAATACTTATTACAAAAACAGGGATAGAGGCTAAGTATTTGGCACCAAATATTAAAGTAAAAAATTCTACATGATAAAAAAATAAAAAACAAAAAGAAGGGAATACTACAGCAGCAAGTAATAAAGAAGAATCTTCAAAGAGTGATTTTATTTTTTTAGTATCATTGCCTTCTTTTTTAGAAAACTCTACGAGCATAATATTGCCCACAGCACTTACCATTAAACCAAAGATGGGTATTTCATAAGCGCCGTTAAAATAAACAGCAAATTGTGATGCGGGCAGTAAAAAAAGAATTACCCATTTATCTAACCATTTAACACTAATTCCCAGTATATCATTAATTCCTAAATAAAACCATTGCTTGCCTATATTGACTACTTTATTATTTAGTTTTAAAGTGCCAATACAATTGATAATTATTAAAATACTTTTTACCAGGGTAGCCAGAATTATACCTGTTAAAACACCAGTTAGTGAATAATTGTTATATAAGAAATAAAAATGGACAAATGCGTAGATAGTCAGGTAAGCAAGGTTTGCACTAAACAACTTTATTTCTTTTTCAATTTTAATAATCCAGCTTTCCGCTAT
>JANLQE010000226.1:0-1526 GCA_031367625.1 Bacteroidota bacterium | reverse complement strand
GTGCAAAATATTGGAAGCTCTTTTCTGCGTCGGGGTTTTACGGTATGGAGTTTATAATTGTTGATGCAGGCTGTGAAAACCCCGCCAGGACAGAAATGCGATGTTAGCGGCAGGGCTTTGATATGAAGACTCAATTATTTTTCAATTCAGGATTTTTGATGTTCCAAACTAAATGCAATCTCTCCTTTACCGATTTTTTACTAAGAAAATATTGGAGTTCTTTTAAAATATTTCCAGGAATATATTTTTTACCATTGCTGTCAAGAACATTTCCTTCAAAATCAATTTTGCAAAACACATTTTCTTGTTTATTATCAAAATGAAAATGTTTTTCTCCATGTATTAAATGTTCATTACTGTAAATATTAAACTTATAACCATAAAGAGATTTCCATTCTTTGAATTGTTCAAACTGTTCATATCGAATACCTTTTTCAAGTTGTTCATGTGTTAC
Source organism: Bacteroidota bacterium (assembly GCA_031367625.1). Classification (GTDB taxonomy): domain Bacteria; phylum Bacteroidota; class Bacteroidia; order Chitinophagales; family Chitinophagaceae; genus Ferruginibacter. Next base: position 1,072 of record JANLQE010000226.1, on the reverse strand, counting down.
TTTTCCTCGTTGTGTTTGAAAAAGCAAGTCATCAAAGTTTCTTTCTAGATAAATGAAATTGTCTTCAATCATTTTAAAAACTTCAATTAAATAGTTTCTGTTTTTGGAACAACAAATTGAATTACTTTTTTTCCATTGTCCAATGTAAAAGTGCTAATTGTATAAGATTCAAACTGGCATCTGTCAAAAACGCTAAACCCATACTTTTGAGATAAATTTTCTATGTCAACCCTATTATAAAATAATTCAGAGTCGATATTCTTTATTACAGCTTCTATTTCATCTTCTGAAATTGATTTACTTCCTTTGAATCGATATAAAATTGAAACCGTTGCTTTATAATCCTTATTTTTTAAGTCTTCATTATCTATAAAAAAGTAATATTCTTTAACGTCAAACCCAAGCTTTTTACTAATAGTTTCTAAATTGTCAGAAGTAAATATTTTTGGTTTTAAACCTTTGTTGAAAAAGTTTAGGCATGATTCAAAATCCTCCTCTGACATTTTTTCTTGTACAATGACACCTAAACAAGAAAACGCTTTATCTTTTTTTTTAAATATTGACAACATTTTTAGTGAAATTAATTATAAAGTAATGAATTTTCGAGTATTGAACTTGCCGCTAACGTTTGTAAATGCGCTACTATCAAAGTAACCGCAAATATTTTGTAAACGACTACAAATATTTGTTACCAGTAAATCTTCTGCTTAAATATCAACTAATTTATTCAACCACCTTAACCGGCGTATCAAAAAAATACACCACCAAACCCGCTAATAAAATACCAATGCCAATCAGGCTTTCCACGGGGCGGTCAATTAATGTAAAAACCAGCACCCACGCATTAAACAACAGAAAAATAATTTGCAGCCAGGGTTTTAGCGGACTGGTGTAAGCACCTTTTTCTTTGTTACGCAAAAACAGGCTGGTGGCTACGGTGAGGGATGCCATTAGTTGCAACACAAAACCGGCGTACACTAAAATTTTTTCGAATGAGCCTGTTAATGCCAATGCAACGGCGATGATAACATGCACCCAGGTGGCTATTACGGGAATGCCATGTTTATTTTTT
>JANLQE010000209.1:0-19510 GCA_031367625.1 Bacteroidota bacterium | reverse complement strand
CACCTTTTGGAAATCAAAAACCCGAATCCCTGTCGTCTTTTGAGGCAGGTTATAAAGGATTAGTTGCCAATGGTAAATTGCTGATTGATATATATGGTTATGCAGGGCAATACACAGATTTTACCGGACGTGTAATAGCAGTACAATCCAGGAGTAACAGCCCTATTGTACAGGCAGATGCTGATACAGGCCAGATATATTCTATACCCATTAATTCTCCGGCAAAAGTAAAAACTTATGGTTTTGGAATAGGCCTTGATTATAGATTACCACTAAATTTTACCATATCTGCAAATGCAGCTTCAGATAATTTAACCAATGTGCCCAGCGATTTTCAGGCTTCCTTTAATTCTCCTAAATACAAATTAAATGCGTCATTTGGCAATACCGGTTTTGGTAAAGACAAACGCTCGGGTTTTAATATAGCCTACAGATGGCAGGATGCATTTTACTTTCAGGGAGATTTAGCCAGTGGCAATTTGCCATCTGTACAAACCTTAGATGCCCAGTACAGCTACAAATTACCTTCTACAAAATCTATATTAAAATTTGGGGCTAACAATTTATTGAACCAGTATTATTATAATGCAATAGGTAACTCAAAAATCGGTGGTTTGTATTATGTAAGCTTTGGGTATAATATTTATTAATTTATAACCTTAGTAAATTTTTAATTTTAAATTTTTGAATTATGATTTCAATAATAAAAAGAAGTAAAAACCTTGCCTTATTCCTTGGATGTGCAATGGCTGTTTTAAGTTCGTGTAATAAAGATTTAGAGCAGTTTGCCCAGGCACCTGTTGTTCCCAGTGGCCTATCCCTTGGCGAAACCCTGGCGGCTTCCGCAACTGACAGCCTTTTTTATAAAATAGTATTAAAATCGGGGCTAACGGCAACATTAAATAATAAAGCTAATGCTTACACATTTTTTGTGCCGGATAATGATGCGGTAATTGCATCATTTGGAGGATCGCTGGCAAGTGCAAATTTTGTTATTAGTAATTTGCCTGCTGCCTCTGCGGCAGGTATTGTAAGTTATAACCTTATACCGCAGATATTCGCTTCAACGGCATTTCCGGCTACCTTCCCAAATGTGCAGATACCTACGGGTATCATTCTTGATCCAACAAACCCTTTGGTAAGAATGACTACTTTTTTATCAAAAAGAGGAACACAGTATTATGTAAACAATGTGCCAATAGGTATAGTTGATGTTGCCACTGCAAACGGTATTATTCATAAGCCATTGGCAATTGTTGCTCCACCAACAAGGGTATTAAAAGATGCGATGAACAGGGTAGCAAATCTTACTTACTTTAAGGCTGCCATTGCAAGAGCAGATAGTGGGCAGACAGGTTTGCGCAGGTTTGATTCATTATTGAATTATGCTGTAACCAACATGACTGTGCTTGCACCAAATGATGTTGCTTTTCAAACGCTTATTTTTGGACTGGCATATCAGGGGTATTTGTCCACACGGCCTACGCCTTATACTGGTACAGACTCTGCTACCGCACTTGCTACTGCAAATGGAGCCGTTGCTGCAGGGCCAGTTTTTTTAAGTACTAATAACATAACCACTGCTCAGGTAAGAGGAATTATGGCTTACCATTTTTTGGCCAGCAATGCAGTAACTGCCTCTAATCCTACCGGCGCATATCAACCTAATATCAGGGTATTTTCGGTAAACTTCAGCAGTACAGCTTCTTTTGTAAAAACATTGGTAAATACTTCTGTTGCTGTTCATCCAGGTATTTTAGTGAATGCTACTTTTACAGGTCCGGTGGTTTCTACTTTAACTTTCTCAAGCTATGGCAGTTTCCCTCCGGGCGGCGCTCCTTTCAGCTATACTGCAAATGCAGTTAGTAAAGACAGCCATGCAGTAAATGGGGTGTTTTATATTATTGATAAAGTTTTGTTGCCACAATAATAAATCAACTTTTTATAATAAATAAAGGGCTTCTGTAAGGAAGCCCTTTATTATTTTTTGGTAAGAGTATTATTTATGTGCTTCAATCTTTTTTACAAAATTTGCTTTTGGTTGCGCACCTACTAATTTATCTACCACTACACCATTTTTTACAAATAAAATAGCAGGAATACTTGTGATGCCGTAGTTAGTGGATACCTGTGGGTTATTATCCACATTCACTTTTCCAATCTTTACTGTGCCATCATATTCTTTTGCCAATTCTTCAATAACCGGTCCTATTGCACGGCAGGGCCCACACCATTCTGCCCAAAAATCAATTACTGTAAGTTTATCTGAATCCAATACTTCGGTTTTGAAGTTTGCATCTGTAAGTTCGAGTGCCATAAATATTATTTTTATTGTTTTATTTAAAATTCATTAATTCAATTGCAAATCTATAGCCATTAATTTTATTTGCACTTATGACATATCCACAATCTATTTGACAGTGTGAACAGTTGCAAAAAAGGCAGTTTACCTATATTGTGGATACACTTACGGCTGCATTTACATTGCCGTTCAGAAATACTGCCATTTCATCATTCATGGTAAATCCTTTTTCTAAAGTGGACATAGATACTTTTATGTTTTGTACCGGATCGTTTATCTGAAAAAATATTTTTGTGTTGCCTGGATGAGTTTTTACGTTGTTATCAATAAAATCAATAAAATTATTATCAATAAATTGTGGGGCTATGTCTATAACTACCTGTTTGGTCATGGTGGATTTTACGGTTTCCAACAGGTGTAACCGGCCGATTTTAAATTCGTACTGGTCGCTGTTATAGCGCTGTTTAAATGCGCCTTCCACCATTACAATCATTCCTTTTTCCAGATAGTGGGAATACTTTACATAATCCTCGCTCCACAACATAAATTCTGCTTTGCCGCTAAAATCTTCTAAATGCAAAATACCAAAATTTTTGCCTGTTTTGGTAAGCCTGTGCTGGGCATCTATAACGAGGCCTGCCAGGCGAAAAGGTTTAAAAACAGGAGCAATACCTACGGTATTTTTTGCTTCGGAATATTCTGAAAGGGGAGTAATATTATAATGCTTCAATTCAAACTTAAAATTATCTAATGGATGACCGCTCATGTACATGCCGGTAACGTCTTTTTCAAAATCAAGTTGTTTTATAAGTTCCCAGGGTTCGCAGGCCGATAATTTAGGTGGCATAATATCCGGCATCTGCAGATCTCCAAAAAGCGTATTGGTTGTACTGGCAGACTGGGATTGATAAACTGCACCGAATTTTACAATTTTTTCAAGGGAAACAATATCACCTGGTGCCTGGTAAAAATATTGCGCCCGGTGCATATTTTTAAAACAATCAAAAGCACCGCTGTAAATTAAACTCTCTAAAGATTTTTTACTTACTGCTCTCAGATTTACCCTTTTCACCAAATCAAAAATATCTTTAAAATGCCCATGTTTATTTCTTTCTTCAATAATATTTTCAATGGCATTTTCGCCTACGCCTTTCAGGCCACTAAATCCAAACCTGATTTCGCCTCTATCATTTACGGCAAAGCCATTTTGCGATTCATTAATATCTGGCCCCAGCACTTTTAAACCCATGCGTTTACATTCTTCCATAAAGAAAGTGATCTTATCTATACTGCCGGCATGGTTCAGTACAGCAGCCATATACTCACTTGGGTAATGTGCTTTTAAATAGGCCGTTTGGTATGCCACAAATGCATAGCAGGTAGAGTGGGATTTATTAAAAGCATATTGCGCAAAAGCTTCCCAATCAGTCCATATTTTTTCCAGTTTATCTTTCGGGTGCCCCTTGGCGGTAGCGCCTTCAATAAACTGTACTTTCATTTTATCCAGTACATACTTTTGTTTTTTGCCCATGGCTTTGCGCAGCACATCTGCATCGCCTTTGCTAAAGCCCGCCAGCTTTTGAGAAAGCAGCATTACCTGTTCCTGGTAAACGGTGATGCCATAAGTTTCTTCCAGGTATTCCTGCATCTCGGGCACATCGTAGCTCACAATCTCACGCCCGTGTTTGCGGGAAATAAATTGAGGAATGTATGCTATTGGACCGGGGCGATACAGTGCATTCATCGCAATCAGGTCATCAAATTTATCCGGCTTTAATTCCCGCAGATATTTTTGCATGCCTGCGCTTTCAAACTGAAAGGTAGCGTTTGTATCGCCCTGCTGGTATAGCTTGTAGGTTTGTTCATCATCCAGCGGTATAGCATCTATTTCTATTATTATACCATGGTGCTGTTTTATAAGTGATAAAGCCGTTTTTAAAATACTAAGGGTTTTTAAACCCAGAAAATCCATTTTTATTACACCTGCTTCTTCAATAGTGCCTCCTTCAATTTGAGTAAGCCACAATTCAGATTCTTTGGATGTGGCCACCGGAATTAAATCAGTTAAATCTTTAGGGGCAATGATGATGGCAGAGGCATGAATGCCTGTATTGCGGACAGAGCCCTCCAGTATTTCTGCCTCATGTAATATTTTACTTAACAGGTCATCACCGTTGTAGATATCCCGTAATTTTTTTACATTCTCTATATCCTCTCCCTGCAGTTGTTCTTTTTCTTCTAAAGATTTTTCACCGTCTTTACCGGCTTCTTTTATAGTGAAAGGTGCATGTAATAATCTTTTTAAAACAATGCCCGGCCGCTCGGGAACGAGCTTGGATAATGCCCTGCTTTCTGCCAAAGGCAAATCCATTACACGGGATACATCGGCAATACTTGATTTAGCGGCCATGGTGCCATAAGTGATAATTTGTGCTACCTGGTTTTTGCCATATTTCTGTACTACATAATCAATAACTTTTTGCCGGCCCTCGTCATCAAAATCGGTATCTATATCCGGCATTGATTTACGTTCAGGATTTAAAAACCTTTCAAAAAGTAAATTGTATTTTATGGGATCTATATTGGTAATGCCAATGCAATAAGCCACTACGCTGCCGGCTGCAGAGCCTCGCCCGGGACCAACAAACACGCCTATTTCCCGGCCTGCACGGATAAAATCGCTGACAATTAAAAAGTATCCGGCAAACCCCATTTTTTCTATTACGCCTAATTCAAATTGTATTCTTTCTTCCGCTGCCGAAGTAAGAATCTGGTAGCGGTTTTTTGCGCCCGACCAGGTTAGGTTTGCCAGGTATTCATCCTGCGTTTTAAAATTTGCCGGTACCACAAAATGCGGCAGCAAAATGTCCCGTTTTAAATCAAGTAAGTCAACCTTATCTACAATTTCATTGGTATTATCTATCGCTTCGGGAAGGTCGTGAAAAACCTTGCTCATCTCTGCACCGGTCTTTAAAAAAAACTGGTCGTTGGGAAATGCAAAGCGTTTATTCTTTGTCATTACATCATCATCAGTAAAATCCCGCTGGGCTGGCGTGCTTTGTTTTTCGCCGGTGTTTATGCAAAGCAGAATATCATGCGCATTAAAATCTTTTTGATCTACATAATGGCTGTCGTTGCTGGCAATTACTTTTACATTATATTTTTTTGCAAACTTTAATAAAACTTCATTTACTTTTTCCTGGTCGGGTATGCCATGCCGTTGCAACTCTACATAATAATCTTCCTGAAAAATATTGAGCCACCATTTAAATTCATTTTCGCCTTCTGCTTCCCCTTTTTTTAAAATGGTTTGCGGTACTAATGCGCCCAGGCAACATGTGGTGGCAATCAACCCTTCATGGTATTTATGAATAAGTTGTTTATCAATGCGTGGATATTTACTGTACATCCCTTCTATATAACCCAGGGAGGTAAGCTTCACCAGATTTTTATAACCGGTATCATTTTTAGCCAGTAAAATCTGGTGATGGCGGGGATCTTTTTCTTCTTTGCTGAATGTTTTCCGGGTGCGGTCTGTAGTAATATAAAATTCGCAACCTACGATGGGTTTTACTTTTAAACTGCCATCATCATTTTTATGTTTGTATGCTTCTTTTACAAATTCAAAAGCACCAAACATATTGCCATGATCGCTGATGGCAAGCGCAGGCATGTTATTGGCTATCGCTTTTTTGTAAAGATTTTTTATAGATGCCGCTCCATCAAGGAGTGAGTATTGCGTATGTACGTGTAAGTGAGAAAAATTCATACCCTCTGACCCCCGAAGGGGACATTAATTTAAAGTTTAAAATAATCTCAATCCTTTTTTGTGGACTGGGTTTCTTGTTTTTTTAGCTGTAGAAATATTATATATTTTCTATCAACCGGAACAAGCGAATTTCGGTAAAAAAAGGGTAGGGGCAGGTTTATTTTTTGCACAATGGAGGAAGATTTTGGTGGGTAAAATATTTTGATTGTGGGCGATGCAAAAATTATTAGCCGCATAAAAAACTTTACCAGTAAAAAAATAACCCTGGCGGCTGGTAGAAAATAAGCCCGCAATCTAATTAATGAATGGGCAAAAGTAAAGTAAGCATTCTGGAACATCTTACGCCGCCATTCCAATCATTTCCTGGCACCATACCGCCTCCATTTAAATAACCTTATAACCTTCGTTTTTTATTTTATTTCGTTCTGTTACCTTCGGCATATACCTCAATCAATGCCTGCATACTGTCTTTCAACGTTCCGGAAGCCTCGTCAAAAAAGCTGTCTTTATTTTTTTTGGAAGCCTTATTATCTGTTGATTTTTTAATGACAGATCTTATTGTATCCAGTTGATCAAAAAAAACGGGTGTGTTTTTTTCATAAAAGCTATTCACGGCTTCGATGCTTTTTAAAACATCTTCGTATTCAGATACGATGTTGTATATTTCTTTTACATTATCTACGGAATACCTGCGGGGTATGCGGTAAAATAATGCTGTTAATACTGTTGTTGTGGAATTCATTATCTGAATGCGGTGTTAGAAAACAAATGTACGGCAAAGACTGCTTAAACATTTTCTTTCTCTGTAACTGACTGTCTTCTCACAATAAAAGTTGGATAAAACATCTCTTTATAAAATTCGTAAATAGTAATGCATAATTAAACAATTAACAAAATCAATATAATAAAAAAATTTTTTTGTTGTTAATAAAAAAGTATGATTGTAACGGCTAAAGGCTTGTATTTTTAAATTATATGGGTTAACTTCGCCGCACAATATTCTAAAAAATTATTTTTAATTGTTTGTAGGGCACGGTTTATAGAAAGGGAAATAACAGCAGATAATCAACGAACGTAAGAAGAGTAAATAACACAGGATTAAGTCGTACATACGTGTAAATCAACTATTTTACGTATGAGAAACTTATGTTTTGTTTCTGTTGTTTTCAGCCTTTTATCAGGAACAACTTTAACTGCCAAGGCGCAGAAATCAGTAAAATTTATAGACGGCATAGAAATCAACCCGGAAGGGACTGTGTATCATATTGCAACTTCAACCTATGATTCTGCAAAAATACCTTCGGAAAAAAACATTGAGAAACTTGCTGTTGATAAAACAGTTTTGTTTACAGAGCAGTGCAAATCATTTCAATTTAAATATGCACAAATATTAAACAGGGAGGTAGAATCATTGACCAATACGGCGCTTTTTAAATTTATAGATGAATGGTGGCAAACCAATTACCGGTATGGTGGCACTACTAAAGCCGGGATAGATTGCAGTGCTTTTGCAGGCTTATTGCTGAGTACGGTGTATGGTATAAAATTACCACGTACAGCCAAACAGGAATATGCTGCCTGCGCAAAAATTGATAAAGAAGATATGCAGGAAGGTGATATGATTTTTTTTAATACTAGAGGTGGCGTAAGCCACGTGGGTGTTTATTTGGGAGATAGTTACTTTGTACATGCGGGTGTAAGTAACGGCGTTACGATAAGCAGCCTGAATGATAAATATTATGGCCGCAGGTTTATTGGCGGCGGCAGGCCATTGCATGAAATGGCCAAAGTACTAATAAAATAATAAGACCTAAAATAATTACTTCTGAATTTTTTAAAGAGTGTTTTATTACACTCTTTTTTTATTTTACCAACCGGCTGTTGATGTAAAAATTGGGGTCAACAGAAAAAGTATTTTCACCTTCGGGATAAAGGCTCAGCGTTTTCCATTCTTCTGTGGGGTGCAGCCATTGTGTAGTTTTAAAAGTAATTTTTACAGGGAGGTTAAACCCGCTTACACAGTCTGCGTACCTGTAACTAAGATTATACCCATTGATTTTATATTCTAAAACCGGTACCTGTGCTGTACGCAGATACTGGTCAAATATTTTACTGAAATTAAATTTTGCCTGGGTGCTGATATAGTTTTCTATTTGAGCAGTGGTAACAGTTTGGTGGTAAAATGTTTTATTTAATCCACGCAATATTTCCCTGAATTTTTTATCATCATTAATTACCTGCCGGATGGTATGCAGCATGTTGCCTCCTTTGTAATACATATCGCCGCTGCCTTCTTTATTTACGCCATAAGGGCCAATGATGGGCCTGTCATTGGATATTCTTTTTCTTGTGCCAATCACATAAGCGTTACCTGCCGCTTTGCCGTAATAGTATCCGGTAAATAATGTTTCGCTGTAATTGGTAAAGCTTTCATGTATCCACATATCTGCAATATCTTTTGAAGTAATATTATTTGCAAACCACTCGTGGCCACTTTCATGCACAATAATAAAATCCCACTTCATTCCCCAGCCGGTAGCGGATAGATCTGTGCCATGATAGCCATTCTGGTAGCCGTTACCGTAAGCGGTTGCACTCTGGTGTTCCATACCAAGATGTGGTGCTTCTACTAACTTATAACCATCTTCATAAAAAGGGTAGGGGCCAAACCAATATTCAAATGCCTTCATCATCCGTGGGGCATCTTTAAATTGTTTTTTTGCTTTTTCAAGGTTGTAATCAAGCACCCAGTAATCCATATCTAATTTTCCTTTTTCGCCATTGTATTTTTCGCCAAAGTGAACGTACTTGCCAATGCAGGGGATGATGCAGTAATTATTGATGGGGCTTTTTACCTGCCATGTATATTCGTTATTTTTATTTGCTGCTGATTTTTTTTCAATCATTCTTCCATTGCCAACTGCTGTTAAACTATCCGGAACGATTATACGCAGTATAGCGCCACTGTCAGGTTCGTCACTTTGCACGTCTTTGCACGGGTACCAAACACTGGCACCTATTCCCTGGCAGGCCACACTCATCCAGGGATTGCCGTTTGCGTCTTTCTTCCAGATCCAGCCGCCATCCCAGGGTGGCCGCACTGCTTCTTTTGGTTTGCCATGAAAGAAAACAGACAGCAAAGTTTTGCCAGGTTTTATTTTATACATCGCAGCAGTATCCCCCAATTGTACCCAGAAAACATTCCCTTCTCTTGTAAATAAAATCCGCTTATTCTCTTTTATAATGCTGTCTATTTGCATCGGCTCCTGCAGGTCAATCTGCATCAGCTTTACGCCATTATCAAAATAAGTAATGTTATTTTTTCCAATAATTGTTTTTGTCTCAAAATCAGGTTGCACCGTAATGTCGTACTGCAGTACATCCCAGCCCATGCGGCCTGGGCCAATGCTGCCACGCAGGGTATCCTGGCGGGTGAAGGTTTCTTTTTTATTTAAAACCTGTGCAAAGGAATGGGCAATAAATAATTGGAAAATGGATAGTGTGGCGAAAATTTTAACCGGCGAAAATTTATGCATAATTTTTTTTGATAAATTTCAATGCCATAAATTTACGCAGAATAAAGAAAGTATGTCGTTAAAGCATTATCAATTATCAGTTTCTATATTTTTACTTATCTCTTTCTTATTTTTTTCTTCCTGCAAAAATCATAGCCATCCCGGTAAAAAGATATTCCGTTACAATGAAACCAGTGGTATCGCTTCATTAGATCCTGCATTTGCTAAAAACCAATCCATTATGTGGGCCGTTCATCAGTTGTATAATACCCTGGTTGAAGTTGATGAGAATATGCAGTTGAAGCCTTCTATTGCACACCGGTGGGAATTTGCAGCCGGTAACAGGAGCATTATTTTTCATTTAAAAAGCAATGTTTTTTTTCAGGATGATGCTGCATTTAAAAATGGTAAAGGAAGAAAGCTGGATGCAGAAGATGTTGTTTACAGTTTTGAAAGAATAATAAATAAAAATACAGCCAGCCCCGGAGCCTGGATTTTTAATAACAGGGTAGATAGTATAAATCCTTTTACAGCATTGGATGATTCTACTTTTCAGTTAAATCTTTTACAACCCTTTCAACCGATGCTGGGTATTTTGAGTACACCATATTGCTCTATTGTTGCCAGGGAAGCTGTGGAAAAATACGGGAACGATTTTCGCCGGCACCCGGTTGGTACAGGTCCGTTTTCTTTTGTAGCCTGGGAAGAAGGGCAAGCCCTTATCCTGAAAAAAAATAATAATTATTTTGAAAAAGACAGCAGCGGCTATCCGTTACCGTATCTGGATGGTATTAAAGTAAGTTTTTACGACAGCAAGGCTACCGAGTTTCTGGAATTTCAACAGCAGCGGCTGGATTTTATAAATGATATTGATCCTTCTTTTAAAGATGAAATGCTTACTAAAACCGGCAATTTAAAAAAGCAGTGGGATGGTAAAATTGAATTGCACAAGCACCCCTATTTAAACATTGAGTATTTTGGCATTCTCGCCGATACTACAAATGAATTGTTGACCGCATCGCCGCTCCGGTTAAAAAAAATACGCCAGGCCATCAATTATGCTATAGATAAAAAGAAGATGATGCTTTATCTGCGCAACTCTATCGGCACCGCTGCAGAAAGTGGTTTTGTGCCACCCGGGCTTCCCTCGTTTGATGCAGAAGAAGTAAAAGGGTATGTCTATAACCCTGCAAAAGCAAAGCAGTTGCTTGCTGAGGCAGGTTTTGCTGATGGAAAAAATATGCCGGTAATAAAATTACTTACCATTCCTGTTTACGTAAATCTTGCTTCTTATGTGGCCAATGAATTAAAACAAACAGGAATTAATGTGCAGGTAGAATCTATACAGAAAAGTTTGTTGCTGCAGCAAACCAGCAAATCGCAGGCTTTGTTTTTTAGGGGTAGCTGGATAGCAGATTACCCCGATGCAGAAAATTACCTGAGTGTTTTTTACAGCAAGAATCCTGCGCCGCCTAATTATACCAGGTATAAAAATATTGCCTACGATTTATTATATGAAAAATCTTTGAACGAAACAAACGATACTGCCAGGTATAAAATATACCGGCAAATGGATAAGATGATTGTAGAAGATGCGCCTGTAGTGCCGCTTTGGTACGATATGGCCCTGCACCTGGTGCATACCAGCATAAAAAATTTTAAACCAAACAGTTTAAATATGCTTGAACTTAGAAAAGTAAAAAAAGATTAATATTATATTTACACAAATAAGCATTATGAAAAATTACAGAAAATCATTTACCGTTATTGTTTCCATCATTTTTATCATTGCTGCTTTTGCGGCGGTGGAACCAGCACAGCATAAATTTAAAAATCTTAAAGTATTGCCTAAAAATATAAGCGATGAAGCTTTGGATACTATAATGGATAAATTTAAAGCAGCACTTGGCGTTAAATGCGGGTACTGTCATGAACGAAATGACAGCACCCAAAAATTTGATTTTGCAAGCGATGCAAAACCGGAAAAAGAAACAGCCAGAAAAATGATACTGATGACAAGAGGAATCAATAAAAAATATTTTAATTTTAATAAAGAAAAAATAGTGCCGCAAACCATTACCTGCATTACCTGCCACAGGGGAAACCCAGAGCCCATGATTGATACCACAGCACAAAAAAAACAAGCCACCATTCAAACAGTAAAGTGAAGAAAATTGATCTTAAAATTTGATTAAAACAGAGGGCTAAAATTTACATTTTATAAAAACTTCCGGGTTGCTTTTATCAACACTAAACAGTTATTTTTAATTTATTTTCAAAAGCTTTTTTAAATTTATCCACTTTTGGTTTTATCACAAACTGGCAATAAGAGGCGGTGCCGTTTTGATTATAATAGTTATGGTGATCATCTTCTGCCGGGTAAAAAACAGTAAATGGCTCAAGCGTAGTAACGATTGAATTATTGAAAGCGCCACTTTTATCTAAAGCATCTTTATATTTTTGGGCCAGTTGTTTTTGTTCTTCATCATGATAAAAGATCACACTCCTGTATTGCGAACCTGCATCATTTCCCTGCCGGTTTAATGTAGTAGGGTCGTGGGTTTTCCAAAAAATTTCCAGCAGTTCATCAAAACTTATTTTTGAAGCATCATAAATTATATTCAGGCATTCCGCATGGCCTGTATTGCCGCTGCAAACTTGTTTGTAGGTTGGATTTTCCAACGCAGCGCCACTGTAGCCGCTGGTTACGCTTATAACGCCTTCAACATTCTGAAAAATAGCTTCTGTGCACCAAAAACAGCCGGTGCCAAAAGTGGCGGTATCTGTTTGTATATTATTTTTTATTTGACCGTTCATGATGTTTTTAAAATTTAGATTAATTATTGTCCGCCTTTTTTCTTTTTAACCGGTGGGCGTACCGGTTTGGCGCCGGGGGTTTCTATTTCTGTTGATTTTAAAATAGGAACCGGTACTGGCTCTTTACCTTCGGGTGTAATTTCATTAAACACTTTGCTTACATAAGCCCATTTTCCATTGATCCATTTAAAGCCTTCATAATCGCCGTCGGGTATCAGGGTCCATTTTTTATTGGGCTGGTTAGATTCTGAAACCAGGTGTTCCATAATGATCATGTTCAGATCAGTATCGTAAGTAAGACGGGGACTGGTTTCTTTTTTGAACTCCATTATATAGCGGGCAATATTCTTCGTATATACATTACCGTTTTCTATGCTGAAATACCGGCCACCAAAAACGGGTGTTCCATTTACAAAATCCAGCACTTCAATAATTTTTTTATCGCTGCGGATATTGTTTTGATCAAACCCAAGCAAAGTATAATACGAATGATCTTTATATTTTGTAAGAATTATTTTATAATACACAGCACCCATCCAGCCCAGGTTATTGCCTATAGTATCGGCCATATTGATGGTAATATCAGATTTATCTATCAGCGGAAAAAGTTTTAAGGAGCCATCTGAAGTTTTCATTTGAATGGCGCCATGCTGCCGGATAATATTTTCATTTATGAGCATTTGCCAGGTAAAAATCCGGAAAGAACTGTCTGGTGCATATAACTTTGAAATGCTGATAAGTGAATCAAACGGATACTCAAATGAGTTAGATGTTTTAAGCGCCCGGATAAAAATGCGGGTAAAATTGCTGTCTGCCATAAACCGGTCAGCAGCATTTCTTCCCTGTATAATTTTAAGCGAATAATTCTGTAATGAATCTTCTTTTTGTTGTAAAAAAGTATAGCCAGCCCTGGTAATTTGCTGGGCAGAAAGATGCGTAGAAAAAAATAAAATAAATACTAAGGCTGAAAAAAATTTCATATAATATAAATGTAGAACAAGATTTTGCAATAGAAACCACTATGCTGCGGATTAATTAAATTTAACTAAAACTTACCATCACGCCAATGCATTTGCAAACGCAATTAATGAGTCGTACACTGCATCAATCCTGGTATCTGTTAAACTAACTGCTGGCCTGGTAGTGGGTAAAAAAATAGTGTAAACACCAAGATTACGGCCAAACTCCATATCGCTGATGGTATTGCCCACCATCACTGCTTTTGTAAGATCAATATCTGCAAATTGTTTTGCTGCCTGCAGGCCCATACCTGGGTTGGGTTTGCGGAAGGGGCTTGTTTCTTCCAGGTGGCTGCAGTAAAAAACTGCATCAATATGGCCACCATTTTTTTCTATCTCCTGCTGCATATTAAAATGAATATTATGCAGGTCATCCAGTTTCGTCAAACCTTTGCCCACACCTTTCTGATTGGTAACAACAATAACCCTGGTAAACTTTTCAGCAAATATTTTAAAAGCATCTGTAACACCTGCATAAAAAATAAACTCATCCCAGGTATGAATATAATCCAGGTTTTTTTCCTGATTAATAACGCCATCACGGTCTAAAAAAAGTGTCCATGATTTATCTATTTTATTTATGGAAAACATTTATGAAGTATAAATTATTTTATTTTTTATAAACTTTTTTTAAAATATTGTTCTTCTACCAACTGGCAAATAATATGGCCAATAAGTATATGGCTTTCCTGTATGCGTGGAGTATCGGCTGAGGGAATGTTTATTAAATAATCGCAATGGGCTTTCATATTACCACCGGTATTTCCGGTAAAGCCAATGGTAGTCATTCCTTTTTGCCTGGCTGCTTCAAAAGCTTTTATAATATTTACACTGTTGCCCGAGGTGCTTAAACCTACAAGTACATCGCCTTTTTTTCCGATGCCGGTTACCATACGGGAATATACTACATCAAAACTGTAATCATTTGCCACGGCTGTGAGGTACGAAGTGTTTACATGCAGCGCCTCAGCAGGCAAGGCTTCTCTATCTGTGTAAAAACGGCCGCTGAATTCTGCTGCAAGGTGCTGTGCATCTGCAGCGCTGCCCCCATTGCCGCAAAACAACACTTTGTTTCCGTTTTTAAATGCCTCTACTAAAACGAGTACACATTCGCCCACTGTTTTTTGTAATTCATGATCTGCAAGCACCTGCAATTTTACATCTATAGAAGCCTGTATTAAATTTTTTATCTGTTCTTTCATCTTAAAATAATGTTGATGTAACCGAATTTATTGCTGCCCAAAGGTATGCTGTATAAAAAACAGATGCAGGGCAAATAATTTATTAGTGCAAATTATTTATAAAGAATTGATTTGTTGATACTCATTAAATTTCAGCGGAACTGATAATCTCTTTCACCATTATATCCCAACTGTATTTTTTCTTTTCTTCAATAAGGTAAGGAAGAAAATGGCTTTCGCCGGTTTTAAAGTACTGAACAATTTTTTCTGCAATAGAAGCTGCTGTTGGTTCAGCTACCAGCCCTGCTTTGCCATCTGGCACCATGTCTGCAAGTGCACCTACATCAGTTACTATCATGGGTATTTCAAAATGATAGGCGAGGGGTGTAACACCGCTTTGGGTAGCATTTCGGTAAGGCTGTACCACTACGTCTGCGGCACACAGGTAATTTTTTATTTCACTATCCGGGATAAAGCCTGTTCTTAAAATTAAATTTTGCTGCAGGTTCAGCCGCTGTATCTGCTGTTCATATATTTTTGGGTCATCATAGTATTCGCCCGCTATTAATAATTTAAGATCAGGCATTGCAGGTTTAAGTATGGCCATGGCATCAAGCAAAATATCCAGGCCTTTATATTTACGGATGAAGCCAAAAAATAAAATAATTTTTTGATCATTTTCAATTGCCAGATTTTTTCTTGCCTGCTGTTTGCTTATTTTTTCCCCGAAATTATCATACAGCGGATGGGCAACATATTTTGCAGGTTTAGCAGTTGTAAATGTTTGTAAATCGATTAATACTTTTTTGCTCATTGTTATAAAAGCATCTACCGGTTTTATAAAGTATTTTGTAAATGGTTTATCTCCAAAGCGTTTTTCGTGTGGTATTACATTGTCTGCAATACATACTACTTTACTGTGCTTATTTTTTTTGGCAATGCGGAGAACAGTGCCAAAACACGGGCCCATAAAGGGTATCCAGTAACGCACTACAATAATATCAGGTCTTTCTTTACGGATGCGGTTGCCAATTTTTATCCAGTTAAACGGATTAATGGAGTTGATGACAACTTTTATATTCAAATCTTTTGGCGCTGCTTCGGTAGAATATTGCGAAGTGCCGGGAAATAAAAAGCCGGGGTATTGCAACGAAAAAGTGTAGATAGTTACCGTGTGCCCGTTTTGCTGAAAAGCCCTGGCCAGCCGTTCATTAAAAGACGTCATGCCACCACCACGTAATGGATACGCCGGGCCGAGGAGGATAATTTTTTTAAACGAATTCATTTTTTATAGATTCACGGATGACACTGATTAAACGAATAAAAACGGATAAAAGAATTAGCTATTTTAAATTGTTTGTAAATATTTGTCTTTTAAAACTGGGTTTTTCACCAAAGTGAAGGATAAAACCAATTTCGTAGTCTGTGGCCCGTAAATAATTTTGTAATTGTAAAATATGCGGCTGTATAATTTCTCCTTTGCCTGCTTTTATTTCCAGTATTATTTCATCATCTACAATTATATCAGAAAAATAAAATCCTACTTCAGTATTTTCATAATAAACCTGCACCGGCTTTTGCTGTTTACAATTCAACAGGTTTTTTTTAAGCTCAATGATTAATGCATTCTCATAAACCTTTTCCAAAAAGCCATAACCAAGATTATTATATACTTTATAAAAACATTTTATAATTATTTCTGTTTTCTCTTCCAGTAAAAGCATGAGAAATATTTTAAATAAAAATCAGTTCTTATCCGTCCAATCAGTGTCATCCGTGTATCTATACTCCCAGTTTTTCCTCTACCAGGTAATTATTCCTCTCTGTAGAATTTCTTGCAATCAGTTCGCCAATAAAGCCAGCTAAAAAAAGCTGCGAACCAATGATCATCGCCAGGATGGCAAAGAAAAATAATGGCCGCTGTGTAAGGCCCGTTTGATCAAAGAAAAATTTGGTAATGGTTAAATACACAAAAACCAATAATCCAAAAAGAAAAAAAAGTGTACCCCACAAACCAAAAAAATGCATCGGCCTTTTCCCAAATTTTCCAACAAACATGATGGAAAATAAATCGAGAAAACCATTGATAAAACGCTCCCAGCCAAATTTAGTAATGCCATATTTCCTGGCCCGGTGCTCTACCACTTTTTCGCCAATTTTTATAAAGCCTGCCCATTTGGCCAGCACCGGTATGTAGCGGTGCATTTCGCCATATACTTCTATACTTTTTACCACTTTCTTTTTGTAAGCTTTAAGGCCGCAATTAAAATCGTGCAGTTTAATACCGGAGCTTTGCCGGGCTGCAGCATTAAATAATTTTGAAGGAAGATTTTTCGTCAGGGTGTTATCGAACCGCTTTTTTTTCCATCCGCTTACAATATCAAAACCCTCATTTATAATCATATTTCTCAAATCAGGAATTTCATCAGGGCTATCCTGCATATCGGCATCCATGGTAATTACCACCTCGCCTTTTGCTGCTTTAAAACCTTCATTAAGTGCTGCGCTTTTTCCATAATTGCGTTGAAACTTTATTCCTTTTATGCAGGGGTTTTGTGCCCGCAACAATTCAATTACCTTCCACGAATCATCTGTGCTGCCATCATCAATAAAAATAATTTCGTAGCTGTAATTATTTACGGCCATCACACGCTCTATCCATGCCGCAAGTTCCGGCAGCGATTCATCTTCATTTAAAAGCGGTATTACTAATGATAGATCCATAATTTATTTTTGATAGATACACTGATGACAAGGATTAAACTGATTGACACTGATCTTTTTCATCTATTTTCTATCCGCCCAACCTTTTTATTTTATCTGTTTTATCTGTATCTATTTTTCTACTTTTTTTGTAAAATGATTTACACTGATTTTTTCTTATCTGTTTTTATCCGTCAAATCTGTTTCATTGGTATATCTATCCTTCATACTCTTTTCAAAAAAAATTACACTGATTTTTTTCCTTATCTGTTTTTATCCGCCTAATCTGTGTCATCCGTGTATCTATTCTAATTTTTCTTGCTAAAAAACCCCGCTGCTATCAACGAAACCAAAGCACCCAGCAATAAATATTTAATGGTATTAATAGCCAGCATCATCGGCATAAAAATACTTCTCAGCTTGTCTGCATTGGCTTCAATTTCCGCAGGTGTGTGGTCGCCTTCTTTAAGCACTAAGATATTGTTTTCCTTTATGGTATTTTCCAATATCTGCGGATTAAGTTTATAAAATACAAAGGTAAAAACTGCCATAAGCAATGCTACTACAATAAATGTTTTAAACCCTTCTGTAAAATAATCTTTAAACCCTGCTGTGCGTACAGCTTTCATTTTAAAAGAAATAAGGCTCCATAAAACTCCGGCTATAAATATTCCGAGTATCACCAATTGATTATTTCCATTTACCGGAAATTTTAAAATATAAAAGAACAGTAAAGAGATTGCAATTATCAGCAAGCCTGTTACCACACCTTTATAAGTAGCGTTCAGATTCTTCATTAACTGTTTATAACTGTTTTATTTTTATTTATAATTCCGATAACTTTTCCTTTTAATGTTTTGCCAATAAAAGGACTGTTGTGCGATTTGGATAGTATCATCCGCTCATCAAATATATATTGCTGCAAGGGATTAAATAATGTAATACATGCCAGGTTACCTTCTTTAATTTGTGGCAGTGACAATCCAAAAATATTTCTTGGGGCTATGGTTAGCTGGTCAATTAATTTGGGTAAATCATTTTCAAAACTATTTACTGCTGCAAATAAAGTCTGCAAACCAATCATACCGTTTTTTGCATATTCAAACTCGCAGGTTTTATCATCCCAGTGTTGTGGAAAATGGTGCGATGCAATACAATCTACCGTGCCATCCTGTATGGCCTGTCTAACAGCCATCATATCGGCCCTGGTACGCAGCGGCGGGTTTACTTTTAAATTGCTGTCGTAGGCTGCAAGGTCTTCATCGCAAAACCAGCCGTGGTAAGGCGTTGCAGAGCAACTGATATTCAGCCCTTCTTTTTTTGCGGCGGCAATCAGTTCAATTCCTTTTTTAGTAGAAACGCCGGTGATATGCAGTTTTGATTTTGTGTATTTCAACAATTCAATATCCCTGACTATCATTAATTCTTCTGCAATAGCAGGCTTGCCCGGCAGGCCAAGGCGTGTGCTGGCAATGCCTTCGTTCATCAACCCATGTGCGCTGATACTTTTATCATCAGGTACCTGTATGATTGTTGCATTAATGGCCAACACATATTGCAGTGCTTTTAATAACAGGCCGGGGCTTTGTACCGGCTGTGTGCCATCGCTGAAAGCAATTGCACCACTGGCGTGCATATCATACATCTCAGCCAGTGCAGTTCCTTCTGTATTTTTTGTGATAGATGCAATGGGATAAATATTTACGGGTAATGCTACAGACTTTTGTACAATATACTCTACCTGCGATTTTGAGGAAACTGCCGGGTTGGTATTGGGTACAATCATAACATCTGTAAAACCCCCGGCAGCAGCGGCAGCAGCACCGGTTGCAAGTGTTTCTTTATGCTCATAACCAGGGTCAGTAAAATGGGCAAATACATCCATCCAGCCGATGCTTACATGCATATTATCATTGGCAATAATTTCTTCGGCATTTTCGGTAATGTTATCCGCTATTTTATCAATAATGCCATCAATAATTAAAATATCTTTTACTTGCCCGTGAAAAGGAGAGGAGGAACAAATGATGTGAGCTTGCTTTATTAAAACCTTCATTGCAGATTGAGATTTTGCAAATATCATTAAAAATATTGAGTAAGCAAATTGAAAAAAGAAAAAAAAGCCTGGGAAGCCGGTCTATGGTTTTTCAATGATCTTAAGTGGCCTTTATGCTTATTAATGCAATTGACAAGTGAAGACAGCA
>JANLQE010000193.1:0-6719 GCA_031367625.1 Bacteroidota bacterium | reverse complement strand
CGTTGCAGCATTTTTTCAATGGCAATGCAGGCCACTTCTTCGGGGTTCATCACCGACCATTTTAATAAATGACTGGCCATTTTATTCTGGCAGGTTATCTCTGCCGTAGTATTCATTGCACCAGGGCATACTACCGATACTGATATATTATGCTTTTTAAGTTCTTACCCCAGGCTGCCCGAAAAGGAGAGCAGGTAAGACTTTGAGCCACCATACACCTGTTTTTTAGGCATACAGAAAAAACCTGCAAGGCTGCTTACATTTAAAATACAGGAAGGGCTGTTATGCTTAAGCTCATCTAAAAATAAATAACTCATAAATGTGGGTGCCATTACATTTACCTGCAATTGTTTCTGGTAAAAAGAAAGCGCTTTATCTTCAAAATAATTGGTACCTCCCAGGCCGGCATTGTTTATAAGAATATTTACCCCCAGGCCGGCTTTTTTTATTGCTGCATAAAGCGCTATGCAGTTGTGCTGAACAGAGAGATTTTTTTCAAAGCAAACGACTTTTACCCCATAATTTTTTTGGATAAAATCTGCAAGAAAAGAAAGCGCTCTGCAGGGCAGCGAAACCAGTATAAGGTTATGCTTTCTTTGGGCGCAATTAAGTGCAAGTGCTTTTCCAAAGCCCGTGCTGGCGCCTGTTATTAAGGTGTATATATCCTGTTTCATAGTGTTGATTTTTTAAAATGATCAATTGTTTTATACATGCCTTCTTTAAAAGGCGTAATGCAATAGCCTAAATTTTTAATGGCTTTTTCACTGCATAACATCCGGTTTTTGGCCAGCCTGGTTATCATTGCCGGGGTTAGCTCAGTGTTGCTGTTTATTAAATAGTAAATAGATGCAAGCATTTTTAAAAAGTTCACAGGTATTTTAATGATATAATTTTTTGTGAAGGCATATTCTTTAATTGATTTCAGCAGTTCGGTATAAGAAATATTTTCTCCTCCCAGGATATAATTTTCTCCTGCACGGCCTTTTTGCATAGCCAGTATATGCCCGTTAACCACATCATCTATATAGGTGAAATTGGAACGGTAATTATCTATATTGGGGAGTACTAAAACTTTATTATTCAGCAGTTGTTTTATGAAGCGGTTTACGGCGTTACTATAGGTGGCAGGCCCAGGACCATAAACCCTGCTCGGGTTTACGATCACGGCATTTAATCCCCTGGGTACAAATTCTCTAACCAGGTTTTCGGCCATGTGTTTAGAAAAATCATAATCATTATCGAATGATTCAATCCGTGGATCGTTTTCTGTAAGTGGAATATTTAATGATGGGCCAAATACAGCAGCACTACTGGTAAAAACAAGTTTTTGTATGTTGGCATTCAGTGATGCTTCTAAAATATTCTTTGTGCCATTTACATTCACATCAAAAAATATTTTCGGTTCTGTGGTGGCTAACTTTGCAATGGCCGCACAATGATATACATGGGTACAACCTTTTATGGCCTCCGCAATACGCTCTGCATGGATAATATCTCCTTTAAACAATTGTATGTTTTTGCCTGCGGGCAGGTTTAGGGCATGTGGGTCCCGTACCAATAAATTTATTTCTTCTCCCTGCAGGGCAAGTTTTTTTAAAAGCTGGTTGCCAATATACCCGGTGGCACCTGTTATAAATGTTTTCATACCATATAAAGTTTAGGGTGTTTTTTAATGGAAAAAACAATCATGCATTCCGTGGTAATGGCCACTGCGGTATGCAGTATAATAGCCGGCCAAACACTGTTGCTTACCATACATAGCAGGCAGATGACAATGCCAAAGGGAATAGTAGCCATTATTTCTTTTACGGTACAACAGGCATGAAGAGTAGTGTATAAGACTACATTAATGATGATGGAAATTGCATTGCCGGCAATGGCCATAAGGCTAAAGAGCAATACGCCCCTAAAAAATAATTCATACAAAAAAAGAAAAATAATTCTGCCGGTAAAATATGCAGCCACTGCTACAGGTGGGTTTATGATATTATATTGTTTTTTTAATTTGTTTAGTTGAAGGGCAGTGGCTTTGCTGCTGAGGAAAAGACTAAGCAGGATTGCCGAAGCCCATAAATATATCCAGTTTGCAGTGAATACCAGCTTCAGTAATTTTAATGTTGCAGGGTTGTATGCGAAGTATAATATTACCGGAAAACTTAAAGCCACAATTCCCCCAAATTGTTTTTTTAACAACAGGCTTTCACTTCCTCCATTGTACAGCGTATCAATTATTTTATCGCTGTTTTTTTTGGCGGCACTTCGGCTTAAGCAATAGAGCACAGCATAAACTGCCAGGCAAACAGGTTGGTAATTATAAAAGCTTTCATCTTAAAATATTTTTATTAATTCAATCTGTACGGTGAACAATGACTGGTGCACTTTTACGGTTTTGCAAATCCCATCCCGGTAGAAATATTCATTGTAATTATCATCCGGAAAAACAACCTTATACTGGTGTTCTGAAATGTTTTCAATGGCCAGCAGTTGATGAAATTTATCTACATAAACATGTTTATACATTACAGGCTCTGTTGTGTAAAGGCAAAGTGTTTGATAATGGATAGCCTGAATATTTAATTCTACTTCTTTGCTTTCATTAATTGCGATAACATAATTGATGGGCGCCTTCCTGGTTTTAAGGCTGGTTTTTTTATCGCCATTCTGTTCCCTGTATAAAAATGAAGAAGTCATTATCCCATTTGTAAAAACTACTTCTTCTTTACTTTTTGCTGTAAATAAAAACAGGAACCGGAATTTAATATCAGATACCAGCGAAACAGTATTGGCAGCGCCGGAAATAGTATTGGTGAGTATGATATGCCCAATGCTGCTGCCGCCTTTCTTTATATCGTATTGGTAATTTTTAGTTTGGCTAAAGGCAATTTTACCAATGATAATGCAGGCCATTAATAACCCCGGCAGTTTAGCCATAAATGATTTATTCCCCATCAGCGCCTGGAACTGTTTCTTAAAACGGGTGCTGTGCTTTTTTATGTAAAGGATGATTAGTAAGGGTATCATGTCGCACAATTTTTAGATGATATGATGTTTTAATAATTGACCAGGTTCTTTTCTTTTCAATTACAATACAAAGCTATTGTGCAGCAAAGCGTATTCAAAATGGATAAATACGTGGCTACTCTGCGGGTTAGTAATAAATACTAATCCGTGCCACGGGGGCTTGACAATGCGGGATAATTTATATAAACTTTAATAATACAAGCTTTTTTTGCATCTGCTGCAAAAAGCATTTGCCCAATTGCCTTAAAATGAGATAAATAAAATTTAAAAAACGCTTATGGACGCTAATCAGGCCCAGCAAAAATTCTTTGATCACATTAAATTAAAATTACCCTTCCATCTTTCGCTGGTAGAGGAAGTGGCCGAATTATTAAGCATCAGTAACGATAGTGCATACAGGCGCATACGTGGCGAAAAGCCCATTGGCCTTGATGAAATACAGCTATTGTGTAATCATTATAAAGTTTCGTTAGATCAACTTCTACAGATCAATACAGATACCGTTATCTTTTCCGGCAACCTGGTGGACAACAGTAATTTTAATCTGAATCATTACCTGCATGATGTATTAAAGAACCTGGTATTTTTTAAATCTCTGGATGGAGTTCAGCTATATAATTTTAATAAAGACATTCCTATTTTTCATTACATGCAGTTTCCGGAATTAAGTGCATTTAAATTCTTTTTCTGGAAGCGCACGCTGATGCATTACCCCGAATTGGCAAAGCAGCAATTCAATGGAGAAGAGCTGGATATTGATGTGCAGGAAACTGCTAAAAATATTATTAAAACCTACAGCCAGATTCCCACTACAGAAATATGGAATGATGAAAGTGTGCATGCCACCATCCGGCAAATTGAATATTACCGCCAATCAGGAATCTTTGCCAATAAACATATCATTTTAAAAGTGTACGGACAGTTAGAAGAATTGCTAAATCACCTGGAGCTGCAGGCTGAAGCAGGAAAAAAATACCTGGTAAATGAGAACCCTGCTGCCGGCGCATCTCCTTACAGTATATATTTGAATGAATGTTTGCTGGGAGATAACACTGTTCATGTACAAGCCAATGAACGGCAGATTACGGCCATTAACCATGGCGGTATTAATTTTATGGTTACGCAGGATAAACGTTTTTGCGATTATACTTATGCCAACCTGCAGAACATTATTCGTAAATCAACTCATATAAGTGTAATAGGAGAAAAAGAAAGAAGCATTTTCTTTAACTCAATGAGGGAGAAAATTTATGATAAAAAGAAGAATATCGTGTAGGGTAAATTTATTATATACTCCAGACCTTAATGCAAAAAATTAAGCGTTGCCATTTTTCCACTTTCAAATAATTGATTTTTTTCTTTGAGGCTCATTTTTCTGGGCTGCGATAAAATATTTCCGTAACCAATATAAACAGTGCGGCCTTTTTCATTTTCCAGGTCCCGTTTCCGGTTCATACTTTCCATAATAAAATTTACAAAGGAGATTGCATAATCTTTAAAATTTTTTATAGTGTATGGTGATATGCCCAAAGAAGTAGAAAAATATTCTACCTGTTCTTTACGGTCAAGCTTAAAGCCCAGAGTTTGCATATTGTGAATAATGCTGTCGCAAAATAAAGGGCTACCCCCATGCACGCAACTGTCAAAAAAGTTAATAGGGTAATTTTGGGTAACACCACCATCTACATATACCTGGTAATTATATCCTTTAATTCGCTTTACTGGCTGCCTGCCTGCGCTGTCTAATAAAACAGGCTCATAAAAAAAGGGGATAGATGAACTTATCCTTACGGCAGTTTTAAGCGGCATTTGAGGTGTGGTGGCAAAAGAAAAAACTTCGGCCTGCTGCTTAGATAAGTTAGTGCCTACACAATAAAAATCTTTAAAACTGGTATTTATTTTTCTGAGAGAATCTAATTGGTAAAAAGTAAGTAAAGGATTGCCGGTTTTTTGCATTACCAACGTATCCAGCCAGTTTGTAAAAGCATCTCCTTTATGAATTCCGAATTTATTTTTTGCTCTTTTATATTTGCCAAATATGCCTCCTTTACCATCATTAAAATGTTGAATTTTAAGTTTGACCATAATGGTATAGATTTCTTTACCCGTGTAGCCCAGGCTCAGCATTAACCCGATGATAGCACCCGCAGATGTACCGCCAATTTTTTCTATGTTTTGTAATATTCCTTTTTGCTCAAGCACCTGTATGGCTCCTGCAAAAGCAATACCCTTTACGCCTCCGCCTTCAAATACCAAGTTTTTATATTGGGCATTGGTATGCAACGAAATAAAAAAGATTAATACAAAAAAAAATTTGTTAGCCATACCTTAAATATAGGATAAAATGAGAAGACCCTTTTTAAGCCAGCAGTATCTGCCATGCCTCCTGCACTTTGCCTGCATCTAATAATTCTTTTGCGTACCGGTGTAATTCTTCTTCCATATCCGCCGGGTTTAGTGAATAATACAGAATAATATTTTTTAGTTTATCATCATGGAAAGATGGTTGTACCAGGGGCACATCATGCACATTTGCCAATTGTCCCAAATGATTGCCCGATAAAATTTTGCTGTTGCGGAGGCCTTCCGGCAATGCATCTATACCAATACCCAATTGTGTATTTGGTTTGGCTACTTTAAAAAGGTTTGTTTCATTTACTTTGCAATACCAATCGCCGCCAAGCCTGGCTATATGATGCATTTTGGTTTGGTCTATTTTTTTATTTTCATCCAGAATACTTTCATCAATATGCATACAAAGCACTTCGCAAATAATTAAATTGCCAGCACCGCCCTGGGTGCCAAGCGGTTTTATTTCTATCACTTTACACTCCAGTTTTATTTTGCTTTCTTTTACCATTGGCGGAGATACCAGCGTTGCTTTTTCCGGTGTAAACCCCGCTTTTATAAATTCATTGGTGCCTTTGGGATATTCGCAGCTTGCAAGAGATACCTGCTGCACCATATTATCATCTACAATATTTATTACTACTTCTTTTACTTCATGAACATTCTGTAATGTGTGTTTGCTGGTATTATCCCTTACTCTATTGGAAGGAGAAAAAATTACAATGGGCGGATTGGAAGAAAATAAATTAAAAAAACTGAAGGGGCTAAGGTTTACATTTCCTGCTGCATCTATGGTAGATGCAAAGCATACCGGCCTTGGTGCTACAGCATGTTGCAGGTAGTTTTGGGTATCGGCTGGGGAAAGGTCTTTAAGATGTAGTGTAAGCATTTTGTTTATGAGTTGCGGGTTACGGGGTTGTTTTTCGTTTGGGATTTTTTGGCGATCTTATTTTCTCTCAGGTATTTCATTAAGCTGCCAATTTGTTTGCCAAGATTTCTTGAAAACTCAATAAGAATATCCACTTCATGTAACAGGGTATATTCAATGCGTAACGAGAACAACAAACAATTTCTTACTTCACCACAAGATCCTTTTGCTATGCGGAGAAACCGGTAAAAGTCATTATTATTACTATATTCAAAACCTTCTGCAATATTATTTGATATTGATAATGAGGCTCGTTTTATTTGATCTTTAAAAGAAAAATCTTTTGCTATCTTTTCGTTTGAAGTGCATAAAATATAAATAATTGCTCCCAGTTCCTGAGCTTTTTTCCATATTTCCAGATCTTCAAAAGAATTAATTGTAGCCATGTTATTAGATTAAAACGATAAATAACCCGTAACTC
>JANLQE010000180.1:0-4284 GCA_031367625.1 Bacteroidota bacterium | reverse complement strand
CACGAATCGCTTTCGTTGGTATTGGCGGGCTTAAGTACTCCATTGGTATTATCGGTGCATACCATTGTATCTTTTGACTTTGCTACTTCCATTGTACCGGGCTGGCATACTACAATTTTTCCTCCTTATTTTGTAGCAGGTGCTATTTTTAGTGGGTTTGCAATGGTGCAAACATTATTAATTGTAGTAAGAAAAGTGATGAACCTGAAAGACTATATTACCATTGGCCACATTGAGGCAATGAATAAAGTAATTGTACTTACGGGAAGTATTGTAGGTTGTGCTTACCTAACCGAATTATTTATTGCCTGGTATGGCCAAAACCCTTACGAGTGGTGGGCTTTCAGTCAAAACAGGGCGAACCTGTTCTCTCCTTATGGCTGGAGTTATTGGTTAATGATGTTTTGTAACGTGGTATCCCCACAATTATTCTGGAGCCGTAAATTAAGGAGAAATATTACTGTCACCTTCTTTATGAGTATTATAGTAAATATTGGTATGTGGTACGAGCGTTTTGTAATAATTGTTACCTCTGTTTACAGAGATTATCTGCCAAGCAGCTGGAGTACTTATTACAGCCCAAGTATTTATGAAATAGGGTTTTATCTCGGTACTTTTGGCTTGTTTTTTACCTGTTTCTTCCTCTTTGCAAAATACTTTCCGGTAATTGCAGTTGCAGAGATTAAAGCAATATTAAAAACCAGCGGCGAAAATTATAAAGTGAAAATGACGGCGATAGAAAAAGAAGATGCAGAGAAGTTCTATATAGAAGAAGTAGAACATGCGCATTAAAAGCCCCGGGTATTAAAGGGAAATGGCGGTTTAAGAAATAGAAAACACGTTAAATTTTATAAACCAAAAGCCTCCTGGGTTTAAGGCTAAAAGATTAAAGTTATGAGTGGAATAAAAAAATTTGTTGTGGGGTCTTTTACGGATGAAGCAGTATTGTTTCCTGCGGTAAAAAATGTACGCAAAGCGGGCTATAAAATTCATGATGTTTACACGCCATTCCCGGTGCATGGGTTAGATCATGCGTTGGGAATAAGAGAAACAAGTTTGCACACTGCGGGTTTTATTTATGCCATTACAGGAACTACTACTGCGCTTGGTTTTATGAGCTGGATATTGGTAAAAGACTGGCCACTTAATTTTGGCGGTAAACCCCATTTTGCCTTACCGGCATGGATACCCATAACTTTCGAGCTTACAGTATTGTTTTCTGCAATAGGCATGATGCTCACTTTTTGTTATTTGTGCAACCTTGCTCCGTTTGTAAAAAAACATCATTTTCATCTCAGGGCTACCGATGATCTTTTTGTAATGGCAATTGAATGTACAGATAAAACAAACGATGGAGAAGTACAAAGCTTTTTACAAAATGCCGGCGCCCGGGAAATAAATGTGCAGATTGCAGAAACAGGATGGTGGATAGGAAGATATGATAAAGCACAAAAATTATACAGAGAAGAGAAAGGCTATTAGAAATTGATAATTGTTTAACCCGCCTGCCGGTTGGCAGGGTGATAATTGATAAATGAAACAAAATATATCCATAGTAATAGTTTTACTTAGTTCTATTGTTGCTGTAGTAAGCAGTTGCGATAGCAAGCGCCAGCCCGGCAAAATATATATGCCTGATATGACCTATAGCCGGGCTTATGAATCTTATGCTGAGCATGATTCTATTTTTACAAGAGAGATAGATAATAAAGGCGGTAAGTTGATTTTTTATAATAATATTCCTCCATCAGGTACCATTAAAAGAGGGGAATTGTTTCCTTACACTTTGCCAAATGATGCCACTGGATATGAAAGGAGCGCCACTGTAAAAAACCCCATTGATTCATTAAGTGCAGCAGATATGGCAGAAGCCGGAAGGTTATTTAATATTAACTGCGCAATTTGCCATGGCGAAAAAGCAGCAGGAAACGGCCCCATTTCTACCTCAGGAAAAATTGGAGGGATTGCCAACCTTACACTGCCTGCTTATGTTTCAATGGCAGACGGAACAATGTTTCATTCTATTACCTATGGCAAAAACCTTATGGGTAGTTATGCTTCGCAGGTAGATAGAAAGCAGCGCTGGATGATAGTTAAATATATAAGAACCTTACAGCCAAAAGCAGCAGGTGCTGCAACAACCGCATCTGCAGACAGTGCAGTGGCAAAAAAATAATTATTAAGAGCATTAACACAAATAATATTTCGTAGATGAACCATCATTTTGAATTACCCGGAACTTACAAAAAGTGGACAATAGGCCTTATTGTAGCCGGTGTATTGGCCTTGCTGTATGGCTTTATAATGTTTCACCCGTTTGAGCATGCAGGCCATGAGGCAAGTGTAAACAGCACCCGGTTTTGGGCGGTACTTTTACAAAATAGCACCTACTGGTTACTTACTGTAAATGCCGCAATGTTTTTTATTTGTGTTACTACAATGGCAATGGGTGGCTGGCAGGTGGCATTGCGCCGTGTACCCGAAGCAATCTCCAGTGTAGTGCCCATTTTAGGCATCATCACTTTTATTATTTTAATGGCTATTGTATGGGGAGGCCGTACTGATATTTATCACTGGCTCGATAAAGATGCAGTAGCAGCGGATAAAATTTTGAACGGTAAAAAAGGTTTTTTAAATCCTGTGTTTTTTACCGTATGGTCAGCTATCTCAATCGGGTTATGGTCGTTGCTTGGCCGTAAAATGAGAGCCATGAGCCTTGAGTCGGATAAGCACGGCACAATGGATTATGAAACCGGAAAAAAATGGGTTTGGAAAAATACTGTTTGGGCTTCTTTATTTACTGTTTTCTTCGGGCTTACAGTAGCCTCTACGGTTCCGTGGTTATGGCTAATGAGTATAGATCCGCATTGGTACAGTACCATGTATAGCTGGTACACTTTTGCCAGTACATTTGTTTCGGGTTTATCATTGATCGCTTTATTTGTTATCTATCTTAAAAACCGTGGCCAGTTAGAATATGTTACGGATGAGCATTTACACGATCTTGGTAAATTTATGTTTGCGTTCTCTATCTTCTGGGCCTATTTATGGTTCTCACAATACATGCTTATCTGGTATAGTAACCAGCCGGAAGAAACCAAGTATTTTGTTGACAGAATTGGTACGGCTCAACAACGGGGAGCATATTATGGAATATTCTTTTTTAACCTCATTGTAAATTTTCTTTGCCCTTTATTAATATTTATGAAAAAATCGACAAAGAGAAACTGGACCGTAGTAACTTTTACAGCAGTACTGATAATATTTGGTCACTGGATAGATTTTTATCAGATGGTAATGCCGGGAACATTAGGCGGTAATGCCGAACTGATGCCTTTTGAGTTTGGAATAGCATGTTTTTTTATAGGAGTAATTATGTGGGGCGTAGGCCGCTATTTTTCTAAAAATTCATTGCTTGCAAAAAATCATCCTTTCCTTAAAGAGAGTATGATTCATCATACATAAAAAAGAAAAACCACAGTTGGTTTAAAAACAGATTGCCTAATAAAGGGTTTAATAAATCTTTCGCAGAGAAGGATTATAAGACTAAAAAATTTATAAAATGAAGGAGTTTTTTGTAGTAGCCATTGCGGTAATGATTTTCCTTGTCATATTTCAAATTGCCAAGGCAAGTGAATATGTGAGTGTATTAAAAGGAGAAGAAAGCACCCGCAAACAAAATAACAAAATCAACGGGTTTATGCTTATTAGCTTTTTGATATTAGGCCTTATAGGCGTGTGGGTTTGCAACGAATGGTTTTACCCTAAAACGCTGTTTCCACAGGGGTCAGCATCTGTAGAAGGAGAAAAAATTGATTTGATGCTTTACATCACTATTGGTGTTACCGGTGTTGTATTTATCATTACCCAGATATTGCTTTTTTGGTTTGCATTTAAATATCAGGAAAAAGATGACAGAGTAGCATTTTTTTTCCCTCACAATAATAAGCTTGAATTATTATGGACAACAGTACCGGCTATTTTCTTAACGGTATTGGTAGTTTTTGGTTTAAAGTATTGGTTCAAAATGACCAATGATGCTCCCACTTCTACAATGGTAAACGGGGTAGCTAAAAAAACAACACTGGTAGAAATTACAGGCCATCAGTTTGCATGGGAGATGCGTTATCCAGGGAAAGATGGTGTGCTGGGCAAAAAGAATTATAAATTATTCAATACCCCTTCCGGTAATATTTTAGGGGTGGATTTTGAAGATCCGGCAAGCCATGATGATATGCATACAACCGAAATGCATTTGCCCGTAAACATACCGGTAAAACTTGT
>JANLQE010000131.1:0-4927 GCA_031367625.1 Bacteroidota bacterium | reverse complement strand
CCAAGGTCATCATCTATAAAATAATAAAACGCATTGGCACTTACTGATGTTAATTCAATCTTATCTTCTTTCGGTATCAGTTCGCCAACTTTTTCCTGTAAATGGCTTTTGCCAACACCACTACTTCCAAAACTTATAATGTGCAAGGGCCTTTGTAATTTTCTGCTGGTAAATATTAAATACATTATCAGCCGGTTTACTTCTTCACCAATCACTCCGCTCATGCCTATGCTGTCGTTTGTTCGTTGTAATAATTTCGGTTCTTTTAAAAATGCTTCGGCTGCTGCAATTTCTTCTTTGCTTAATATTACTTTGTTGTTTACTGATTTTAATTTGTTGCTGTCAATTTGCTGCAGCCGGTAATCTTCTACTGTGTTGATTAAATTACCAATGGCTTTATGTATGTAGGTTGTGCTTAGTGTAAATCTTTCAGCAATATTTTTTATGAGTTTTTCGGTTTGGGTTTCATTGTATAAATCCAATCCATGACGGATGCTGGGGAAGGTTTTAAAGTCCACTTTTAATGTTACCCTCATGCTGTGCAGTCCTTCTATCCTGATGCCGCCCAGCAATGCAAAAAGGATTTCTTCATACTTCCAGGTTACATACTCCGGATTGTGGTGGTTTAATTGTTCTGCCATAAAAAAGATTTGACTTATTTGTTATAGCAGCAAATGTATAAATTAATAACTAATAAGGCATATTAACCACAATAATACTTATCAAATATTGCCAAATATGGCATTAAAGTATAGTTTTGTTAGTAAATAAAGCATAATTAATCATGAACTTAGGTAACACACTTAAAAAAGTAAGGGAAGCCAAGGGCTTATCACAGAAAGAACTGGCCGGACTTTTAGATATGCCACAACCGCAGTACAGCCGTATTGAAGGCAGCAAAACCGACCCTTCATTTTCGGCCGTTGCCAAGATGGCTAAAGCTCTTGGAGTTAGTTTGAGTGAGTTATTTAATGCGGATGATATTTTTAATGATGCTAATACCTACGATAAAACTCTGATGGAAAAAATTCGCCTTATTGATACCCTTGATGAGACAGAAAAAAAATCTCTCTTTAATATTATTGATAGCCTGATTGCCAAGAAAAAATTAAAAGATAACCTCGTTTCTCTAGCTGCTCAATAACCCATTGTGCAAAATTTTTTCATGCAGCAGATATGATGCATATCTGCATATTTGTATACAGATAAAAAAAGCATCTTCTTACAACTGGTAGTTTACTCCCTCCTTCGATGCAGGTCTATAACATGCATCAATCACTCCATAACGTGGAGTAACTTTACTTTAAGTTTACTAAACTTTACTCCTTTAGACTTTTACCCATTAAGCCCTTTATTCACCCGGAGGATAATATGTAATGGCAGCCCTGCTCAACTGCTCACATAGCTCTGCTGTGCCCAGCATTATTTCTTCTTCCGGCAGTTTTACCGGCGTTAAATAAGTTTGCATCGCTATCGTGATCTCCTCCCTTATTATCTCCCGCAGCTTCCCCCAAAATGCTTTATCATCCATCCGCTTTTATTTTCAATATAGCATTTATACAACTGCCACGCATAAAAAAACCAGCAGCGTTTTTTTATGCGTGGTTTTTAAGTTTGTTTTTTATTCTGGTTGGTGCGCCGCTGGTCATAGGCACAGGCGGCCGTAGAGAAAAATTATTTTTATATTCGATCGGCTGGTTAGAAACCACGCCTCGGCTCTCACGGCGTGGTGTATGCGCTCTTTAATGGGTTGGATAGTTACCAACAACGGCGGAAAAAGCCACCTCTTTGCTATTGTGGATGCCTACTTACGTGATTGTAAAACAAGGCAGGCTTACGCATAAAAAAGCCGCTATGCTTTTTGTCATAGCGGCTTGCCAACCATTGCTTCTTTTCTGTAATTATTCTATACAATCCAAAATAAAAACTATTATACTGTCTTTGTTCTTTACTGTTACTTCTTTTGACCCAGCTTTTTTTATTATTGAATCACCTACCTCAAAAAAATGATACTTGTTAAACCCTTTACGATATACCTCTTTAGCCGGATTTAAACTGAATGCCTTGTTTATATTATTTACATGTACCTGCATATAGTTGGTTCTTGTGGAAATAATAGTATCAATAACGCTTTTAATTTCTAATTCTTTTGTTTCGCATTTGTACTGATTGTATTCCTTATCCCTTGAGGGGGAAAAATAACTAATAATTACAATTAGTATCAATCCTATCATAATATATTTATTACCTAATATTTTTTTCATCTTATTTATCATCTTTGGGGTCAACTGGATTTAATAAATGCCACCCGGAAACATCCTTACCGCTTTTAGGCAGAAAATCACTTCCGTTCCCATACATCATCCAATAATAAGTTTTAGCTAAAGAAAGACCTAAGGTACCGCTGTTGATTTTATTTAAAACTGTACCTAATTTACCTATACCTGCAGTTGTAGAAGCGCCGGGTGTCCATCCTACACTAATTCCCGACCAAGCTTCACCAGTTATAGGTTTCGATAAATCTCTGCTGGTAAAATAACTTCCTCCTCCTGCTGTAGCTCCTTCACCTAAAGAAACAGACCCGCTCCAAAAGTTCCCTGTGTAATTATACCCATTCCCTACAAAGTTATCTGAAGCATGCGTCCCATCAGCTTTCGTAGCCCATGCGAACAATAATCCGACATTTCCATTAGCTGAAACATCACCGGTGGCAGTTATTTGATTTCCGGCGTAAGTGTGGATTTCAGGATATTTATAATCACCGTTTTTTTCCCCTCTGGTATGCCATATAAAATTTACTCCGCCTTGTTTCCCACCTAAAGGAGTAGAAAAGCCGGCTCCTATATCTATGCCTATTGCATCAGGTTTTAAATCACCCAAACTAATGGATTTCTGCCCCCCAAAATCCTTCCTGATTCCATAATTATTTAAATTAAGAGTACCATTTACTAATTTGGTTTTAATAGTAAGGCTTGAATTATTGGAACCTTTAATAATAATATCATCTGGCTTAGCACCTGTAGGGTCGTTTTTCGAAATAGGGTTATTTTCAAATGTTGAGTAGGGTGATAACCAAGGGAATTTTTTTGTTAGTGGCTCTATATTCCAACGCCTTCCCGTCCTGCTATCATACTCCCAAAATTCTGCTGTATAATGGTCTCCGCCTGAGCTAATATCGTTGTCTTTCATTTGCCCATTAAATCCATAGCGGTATTTCGTATTTGGTTGGCTGTATTTACGCCCTGGCATTTCTTGACCGAAAGGGTAATAATCTGTAGCAGTTATAACATCAGCATTATAGTAGTCAATAATTCCATCACTGTTATTATCAACTCCTAACTTCTTATCACTCACCGTAACCAAAACGTTCCCCAGATGATTAGATAACTCGCATTTATTTCAGGTCTGCCCAAAAATTTTACTGCACCTTATTTTATAAAACTCAAAGAACTTTTTTAATATCTTCCTGTGTAAATATAAAATAATCCATGAGCTTACCGCATGAACAACAAAATATTTTCAACCTAACTGGGCTACACCAAGCCAATATTTTTTTTTATAAAGTTACAAACTAAAGGGTTAATTATCTTTGCCAGATGTCAGTAGTAGAAAGTTTACAAAAAAGCACCGTAAATAGTTTAACAGCCTTGTTTGGTAACGGTTTTACTGAAAAAGATTTTCAGGTAAATAAAACCAAGCCAGAGTTTGAGGGAGATTATACCGTGGTACTATTTTCTTTATTAAAAAAAACTGGTAAATCTCCGGACAAACTTGGGGAAGAATTGGGCAATGATATGATAAAAAATAACCCGGCATTATTTACCGGTTTTAATATCATCAAAGGGTTTTTAAACTTCAGCATTGCAGAAAGTTTCTGGATGGGCCTGCTGCAAAAAAATTATAATGATATATGCTATGGCAAACATCCGCTTAATGGTAAAAAAGTGATGGTAGAATATTCGTCGCCCAATACCAATAAACCCTTACATCTTGGCCATTTGCGTAATAATTTTTTAGGGTGGAGCGTAGCTGAAATATTAAAAGCAAATGGGTACCAGGTATTTAAAAGCAGTATTGTAAATGACAGGGGAATGCACATCTGCAAAAGTATGATAGCCTGGCAAAAATGGGGTAATGGGGAAACCCCTGAATCATCCGGTAAAAAAGGCGATCATCTTGTGGGGGATTTTTATGTGATGTTTGAAAATGAATTGAAAAAACAAGCAGCAGGATTACTGGAAAAAGAAAACGGAGATGACCTGGGCCATTACGATAAAGCACAACAGGAAAAATTAATTGAACTGCAGCAACAGCGCAATAAATTGATGGAAACGGAAAGCGAAAAGAACAAAGAAAGAATAGCAAAGATTGATGATGAGCTGATGGAAACAAGAAGAAGCGCTACAGATATAATGCAGGAAGTTAAGCAGATGTTACTGGATTGGGAAGCAGCAAAACCACAGGTGATTGATCTTTGGAAAATGATGAATGGCTGGGTGTATAAAGGCATGGATGTTACCTACAAAAATATTGGCAGCGACTTTGACAAAACCTATTACGAAAGTAATACTTACCTGCTGGGGAAAGACATCGTTAAACAGGGGCTTGAAAGAAATATTTTTGCTCGCAGGCCCGACAGCAGTGTATGGATAGACCTTACTGCAGATGGGCTGGATGAAAAGTTAGTTTTACGTAAAGATGGCACATCGGTTTACATTACCCAGGATATTGGCCTGGCACAACAAAAATATGATGAGTACAAAATAGATCAAAGCATTTATGTAATTGGCGATGAGCAAAATTATCACATGAAAGTGCTGAAGCTGATAGCCAAAAAAATGGGCGTGCCTTATGCAGATGATATTCATCATTTAAGTTATGGTATGGTAGAATTGCCCACCGGCAAAATGAAAAGCCGGGAAGGCAC
>JANLQE010000170.1:0-18532 GCA_031367625.1 Bacteroidota bacterium | reverse complement strand
AAAAGTAAAAAAACCATCTACAGATAAATCTTCACCTAAACCCTCCCAATGTATCCAGGAACCATCTGCCCATAATTCAAATTTTTGCAAGTCGTTACTGCTTGCATTTTGCAAACGGGGAAACCAGGCTAAGGGCATTTTACCAATTTTATTTTCCTTAGTTTCTACATAAATAAAAACATCGTCAAACCAAATTTTTTTTGCTTCCATAATCATTTTTTTTCTGGTTTGAAAAAATTATTCCAATGACTTATTATCAATTCTTTATTTTCTTCTATAACACTTTCCGCTAAATAAATGTCTTTCATTTTAACACCCTTATTTTCTATTAAGGTCAATGGTTCAATTTCAAATTTTGCAGTTCCTTCATTTGTTTTGATATGAACATGAACAGGCAAATGATCATTACTGAAGTAGAAAAACCTAATTCCAAAAAATCTGAATATTTCCGGCATTTACTGAATATATTTTTTCAAAATTAATCTTTTAATTTAATGTTTGGGGCTATTTTTGCCAACTATGGCAAAAGCGGTGAGCGAAACTCCTTTAATGCAGCAGCATAATGCCATCAAGGCAAAATACCCAGATGCGATATTACTGTTTAGGGTAGGAGATTTTTATGAAACATTCGGGCAGGATGCTATCATTACTTCACAGGTTTTGGGTATTACACTTACTAAACGAAACAATGCTAATGCAGCTTCTGCAGAGCTGGCAGGCTTTCCGCATCATGCACTGGATACTTACCTGCACAAGCTGGTAAAAGCGGGCTACCGGGTAGCTATATGCGACCAACTGGAAGATCCAAAAACCGCTAAAGGAATTGTAAAGCGGGGCGTTACAGAATTAGTAACACCCGGTGTGGCTACCAACGATAAATTATTAGAGCATAACAGCAATAATTTTTTGGCAGCGCTGCATATTACCGAAGCCCGCCCGGCTGACCCGGTCGGACGGGAAAAAATCGGTATTTCTTTTTTGGATATTTCTACCGGGGAATTTTTTATTGCCGAAGGCGATAAAGAATATACTGACAAATTACTGCAGAGCCTGCAGCCAGCCGAAGTAATTTTTCAACGCAATAAACAAAAATTATTTAAAGAATATTTTGGCAATTCATTTTTTACCTACACGCTGGATGAATGGATTTTTTCTGAAGTATATGCTACTGAAAATCTGCTGAAACATTTTGGCACCCACAGCCTGAAAGGCTTTGGGGCAGAGGGTTTAACAGAAGGTATCATTGCTTCCGGCGCCATTTTACATTATTTAAAAGATACAGAACATCCCAATCTGCAGCATATCACTTCGCTGCAGCGCATTAATAAAGATGACCATTTATGGATGGATCGTTTTACCATCCGTAATCTGGAACTGATAGGAGAAAATAATACTTTGTTTAAAACCATCAACAACACGGTTTCTCCCATGGGTGCCAGGCTGATGAAACGCTGGATGCTGATGCCGCTGAATGATATTATCCGCATTAATGAAAGGCTGGAAGCAACAGAATATTTTATTAAAGAAACGGATACCCGCCATAAAATATGCCAGCATATAAAACAGGCCGGCGATGTAGAAAGATTGGCCAGCAAGGTCCCATTAAAAAAAATAAATCCACGGGAAGTATTGCAGGTGGCAAAAGGATTACAACAAACCGAAGCTATAAAAAAAATAGCTGCTGCTTCATCAAATGAATACCTGAAAAGGCTGGGCGATTCTTTAAACAGTTGCCTGTATATTTTAGAAAAAATATTAAAAGAAATAAATGAAAACCCGCCTGCTGCCATAAACAAAGGCGGTCTAATAGCCACAGGTATTCATCCAGAGTTAGATGAACTTAGGGCCATTGCAAGTGGTGGAAAAAATTACCTGCTCCAGCTACAGCAAAAAGA
Organism: Bacteroidota bacterium; assembly: GCA_031367625.1. Classification (GTDB taxonomy): domain Bacteria; phylum Bacteroidota; class Bacteroidia; order Chitinophagales; family Chitinophagaceae; genus Ferruginibacter. The sequence continues at coordinate 16,637 of JANLQE010000170.1, read as the reverse complement.
AGCTATCAACACAGGCATCTCCTCTTTAAAAATAAGTTTTAATAATGTTTTTGGATATTATCTGGAAGTAACAAACCTGCATAAAAATAAAGTACCTGATACCTGGATACGGAAGCAGACACTGGCCAATGCAGAGAGATATATTACGCCCGAGCTAAAAATTTACGAAGAAAAAATTGTAGGTGCCGAAGATAAAATTTTACAGATAGAGCAACAGCTTTTTCAGGAACTGCTGAATGAACTGCAGGATTACATTGCACCCATGCAGGTAAACGGCCACGTAATGGCTGTACTGGATTGCCTTTGCTGCTTTGCAAATAATGCTTTACAATTCAATTATAAAAAACCACAATTGCATGATGGCGATGAGCTGGAACTGAAAGACAGCAGGCATCCGGTGATAGAAAGAAATTTACCGGCAGGTGAAAATTATATCAGCAACGATATTATTTTAAACAGTACAACGCAACAGTTAATTATTTTAACCGGGCCAAACATGAGTGGCAAAAGCGCCATCCTAAGGCAAACCGCCCTCATTACTTTAATGGCACACATGGGCAGCTTTGTGCCGGTGTCTTTTGCAAAAATTCCATTGACAGATAAAATATTTACCCGTGTGGGCGCTTCGGATAACCTTAGTGGTGGGGAAAGTACTTTTATGGTAGAGATGAATGAAACTGCCAGTATTATCAATAACCTTACGCCACGCAGTTTAATTTTATTAGATGAAATTGGCCGTGGCACTTCTACCTACGATGGCATTTCTATTGCGTGGAGTATTGCAGAATATATTCATCAATCTCCACATGCGCCCAAAACTTTATTTGCTACGCATTATCATGAGTTGAACGAACTGGAAAACAAATTCAGCCGCATAAAAAATTACCATATCACTAATAAAGAGGTTGGCAATAAAGTAATTTTTTTAAGAAAACTGGCCCCTGGTGGCAGCACTCATAGCTTTGGTATTCATGTGGCACGCATGGCCGGTATGCCGCCATCTTTAATAGACAGGGCTAACGAAATTTTATTACAGTTAGAGAACAGCCGTGATAGCGGAAACAAAAATAATGTAGCACAAGGCATTAAAAATTTAAACAACCCTAAAATACAGCTAAGCATTTTTGATGCTCACTCTATTACATTTGAAGAAATAAGGCAATTGCTGGAAGCCGTAGATATTAACCGCCTTACACCTGTAGAAGCGCTCTTAAAACTACAGGAAATAAAAGGGAAAGTAAAATAATTTCTTGTTAAAGCTATTTTAATATGAGCAATAGATATGCAGACCTCCGTTCTTTAAAATATCTTTACAAAGCTTATGATTAAAAAAAGGTTCATATCATTTTTATCATTCCTTTTAATATATACCTGCACAAAAGCCCAGGTGTGTACGGCTTTGGGGCAAAACCCTTCCACGGCTTTTCCGGTTTGCGGCACCAGCACATTCAATCAAAATACCGTTCCCATCTGTAATTCTGCATCTTTATTTGTACCAGGCTGCACCGGAACCGGCAATGCTAATTACCAAAATAAAAATCCTTACTGGTATAAATTTACCTGTTACCAAAGCGGCAGTTTAGGCTTTTTAATAACGCCCAACGATTTAAATGATGACTACGATTGGCAGTTGTATGATATCACGGGCCACAACCCCGATGATGTTTATACAAATAATTCGCTTGTTGTAACCGGTAACTGGGCAGGAACTTTTGGCCTAACCGGCGCATCTTCAGGCGGGGTAAACTTTATACAATGTGCTTCTGACCCGGCAGCCAAATTAAATTCTTTTGCACAGATGCCTGCGCTTATTGCCGGGCACAATTATATTTTACTCATCAGCCATTTTACAGATTCGCAAAGCGGCTATGCGTTATCGTTTGGTGGCGGTACAGCCAATATTACAGATCCTCTGCTGCCCCATTTATTAAATGCCACACCCAGTTGCGATGGCAGCGAAATAAGAGTGAAACTTAATAAAAAAATGAAGTGCTCTTCTCTTGCTTCAGATGGGAGTGATTTTGCCATAAACATGCCAGGCGCAACAATTACCAATGCAAGAAGTACTCAATGCAGTTCCGGCTTTGATATGGATTCTATAATACTTACGGTAAGCCCGGTTTTAATACCTGGCAATTATTTACTGAAAATAAAAAACGGAAATGACGGTAATACTTTAATGGACAATTGCGACCGCCTTATACCCGTTGGTGAATCTCTTGCGGTAAATGTAATCCCTATCGTTCCTACCCTGCTGGATAGTATTACCAAACCGGGCTGTGCCCCACAAACTTTGGAACTGGTATTTAAAAAAGGAATAAAGTGCAACTCCATCGCCGCAGATGGCTCCGACTTTGCAGTAACGGGGCCAGTATCCGTAACCGTTAGTGGCGCTGCAGGTAATTGTGTAAATGGCATTACAGCTAAAATATTGGTACAGCTTTCTGCACCGCTGCAGGTTGGCGGCATTTATACCATTACCTTAAAACCGGGTAGCGATGGCGGCACTCTTACAGATGAATGTGATAAAGTTACGCCGCCTTCTTCACTTTCTTTTGTAGTAAAGGATACCGTGAATGCAGATTTTACTTACAGCATTACTTATGGTTGCCAAACAAATATTGTTGCCTATTCTTACGCATCAGCAAATAGTGTAAACAGTTGGAACTGGAATTTTGATAATCTACGGAGCAGTTCTCTACAGAATCCGGTAATTTCTTACAGCAACTTTCAGCCGAAAAATACCACTCTTACTGTTTCAAACGGGGTATGCAGCGATACTGCTTCTGCCACAATAATTTTTGATAACTTATTAAAAGCCGGGTTTGAAATTACCGCCCTTGTTTGCCCCGGTGACCCGGCAATTATTAAAAATAATACGGTAGGAAAAGTAATAACCAACTGGGCCTGGATTTTTGGCAACGGAAACACCAGCAGTTTAAAAGACCCTCCTCCACAAATGTATAATAACCCGGTAACAGCTACTGTGCAGCGCATCCCTGTTCAATTAATTGTGAGAAATAATTTTGGTTGCCAGGATACGGCAGTAAAATTTATTCAGGTGGTAAATAATTGTTTTATAGCTGTACCTTCTGCGTTTACGCCTAATGGTGATGGGCTGAACGATTATCTTTACCCCCTGAATGCTTACAAGGCCAGCAACCTGCAGTTCAGCGTATATAACCGGTTTGGGCAGCGTATTTTTTACACCACAAACTGGACTAACAAATGGGATGGCCGATACAAAGGCCAGCCAGCAGATGCCGGCACTTATGTATGGATACTTAAATATATTAACACTGATATTAATAAAGTAATAGAACAAAAAGGCACTAGTATTTTAATAAGATAAAGCCTGCCTTTTTATGCGAATGATAGATCCACTGATTAAACGGATCATACAGATAAAAACAGGTTTTTTTGAGGGCACATTTAAAGACAAGCATTCCTGTATAATCGGCATTTCGAAATATTTTTTTTGACACAAGCAAAATATCTTTACTCAACATCGTTGTTCCGATAGCTATCGGAACTCACTTTTACTTCACACCGTTATTCATCTTTTATCTAAGCATAAAAGCAATTTAATTCCCGAATTTACTTTTCTTACTACTGCCTTTCTTTTTACTAAGTTTGCAGCAAAATTATCATCATGCCATACCAACCAGTGTATTACAGCGATTATCTTCAGTTAGACAAAATAATAGATGCACAACAACCCGTAAGTTTTCAAAATGGAAATGAACCGGCGCATGATGAAATGCTGTTTATCATCATTCACCAGGCGTATGAATTATGGTTTAAGCAAATACTTTTTGAAGTAAACGGAGTTGCAGAAATTATGGCAAAGCCTTCGTTAAATGATAACTCTCCAGAACTTCAGACTGTTGTACACAGGCTGCAGCGGGTAGTTACTATTTTAAAAGTATTGGTGCAGCAAATAGATATTTTAGAAACAATGACGCCTATGGATTTTCTTGATTTCAGGGATATGCTGCGGCCAGCTTCGGGTTTTCAGAGCTGGCAGTTTAAAGTACTGGAAGCCAGGCTGGGCCTAAAGTTTGAACAACGGCACGGGCAAAATTATTATACCGCTCAACTACAGCAAAAAGATATTGATACCATTAAAAATGCAGAACAGTTACCATCAGTTATTGAATTGATAAACAAATGGCTGGAGCGCATGCCTTTTGTAAATAAAGAAATATACTGGCAGGATTTTGAAAAAAAATATTTGCTTAAGGCTGAAGATGAAAATCAGGTGCATCCATTTTGGAAGTTATATGAAAAAATTTATACTGATAGCCTGGCAGAAGGAGAAAAAAATAATGCATCCGCTTTTAAGAAAATATTTTATACAGATGATAAAAATACAGAAAGGGCGCTAAGCACAGATGCCTGCAGGTCTGCATTGTTTATTATGTGTTACCGCGGCTACCCAATGCTTGAACTGCCTTTTCAATTATTAGATACTTTGCTGGAAATAGATAACCAGTTAGGCAACTGGCGTTACCGCCACATCAACATGGTGCGCCGCATGATAGGCACCCGCATTGGCACGGGAGGCAGTACCGGCGCAGGTTACCTGCAGGGTGCTATGGATAAGCATTATATTTTTAAAGAAATATCGCAGTTAAACAGCTTTTTAATTGACAGAAGAAAACTACCCCTTTTGCCAAAAGAACTGACAGAGAAATTAGGATATTAAATATTAGAAGATTTGTTTTGGCTTAGTTTCGCATCCCAGTTTTATATTCTCCAGTAAAAATGTTACCTGATTAATTTTTTATTAAAAATATATTTTTGTTTTCCATACCTTTTTTGGGAAAGAAAACTAAAACTGCTTTTAAATTGAAATAAATATTTTAAACCCTCAAGGTACAAACCGGACCAATTAACATTGGTAAAGATTTAAAATAATTGTACATTACTCAAACTAAAAAAAGTTTTATGTACTTTAGTAAAGTATTTTTATTGGCTATTCCTGTTTGTTTATCAGTTGCAGTGTTGGCACAGGGAGTGCAGCGTGATGAATTTCAAAATATCACTAATTTTAAGGATGCAATTTTTTCAAAAAGTGTTACAGCATTCAGTGTGGATAATCCGGCATTACGCTCACAAAATGACAGCATTAGCTACGATAAAATAAAGGGAAGCCCATTTTGGAAGGATGCATCACAATCCGCTCTTTTATACAGCAGCACAGGATATATTGGAGCATTGCCTGTGCGCATTAATCTTGCTACAAATAAAATATACTTTATACAAAATTCCGAAGAGATGATTTTGAGTGATAATACGGTAACCAAAATAGTTTTTCAGGCTACAAATGATTCTTCTGTATTCATCAGCCAGGTGCCAAATTTATTACTAAATAAAAAGCCAGTAGATGGGTTTGTGCAGGTTTTAAATTTTGGAAAATACCAGTTCCTCAAATATACAAGACGAAGGCTTGCTTCTGCAGACTCCCCATCGCACACATCAAAGAATTATTATTTTACTGATGACATCAACTATTTTATTAAGTGTAATGATAAAGTTGAAGCTGTCAAAAAACTGAATAAAGAAAATCTTCTTATTTATCTTCCTTCCTCTTCTTCTTATGATACCTGGGCCAAAGAAAATACCATCAATTTTAAAAATGAAAAAGATATTGTACTTTTTCTTAATTATTACAATGCACATTTAAGTAATTAATTAAACAATATTTTACCTACAGCATGATCTTATGGCAGGTGTTGATAAAGCAGCCCCATAGCATCTGGTGCGGTTCTTACATTTTTAAAATATCATGCACATTTAAAAAATTATCTGTTCTCTCGTTTCTTTACACACTTAGGCAAATCAAGGTAAAAAAGTAAGCATAAATTAATAAAGATGACAGCCCATAAGCTGTCATCTTTATTAACTTTTATTTTTTTTATATTTTATAAAACTATAATCGTTTTTGCCTGTACATTATTAGCTGCATCTGTAAAACGCAGTTGGTAAATTCCGGCTGGTAAGTTGGCAGGTAATACTGTAGAACTGTTGCTGTAACCTGCCGGCACGTTCAGGGTATTCAACAATTTCCGGTTGCCATTGGGGTACACCAGGCTGGTATGCCAGGCGGTGGCAGTTTTATTATCCCATTGCAACTGAACGGTTTTATTTGCTACCGGGTTAGGATATACGCTGATGGATACCAATTTATCAGAAGATCCAATTTTGGCAATATTACTGTATGCTATTTTTCCTCCACGGGTATTGGCCTGAATGCGGTAAAAATGATCTTCTGAAACAGCAGTCATATCATTATAGGTGTAAGAATGGCTACCCGCTGTATTAAAAGGAGAAACTGTCTGCAGCGGCTTAAAATGCTGGCCATCTGCAGAATGTTCTACCACATAATTATTCATGAAAACCTCATTTTCCGCAGACCAGTTTACTACTACTTCGCCATCTTTTTTTACTGCATTAATACGCGTAATATTTGCGGGTAAAGCCCCGTAAATGGCCGCATAAATTGCGGCATATTTTGCAGGGCTGGTATATATTAATTGAAAGCGCCCGGCTGCCCAGGAACCGGGATGGGTATCTACAGTAAAATTGACGGTTGTAATGCCTGAAAAATCTACAGGTGTAATTCCCTGAAGAAAATTATCCCATAAATAAGCCGACACCGTTAATGGGTCAAAATTTTTCATGGTAACTTCAAAACGGTAATTCCTTTGCTGCATTCCCCACATATTAAAAAAAGCCGTATCGGCACCCGTAACAAGTTGGCGGCGTTCCACCACCAGGCTTACAGCATCCCTGATAAGCCCCCAATTTTCTCCACTATTATTCATTTTTGTCCCATCGTTCCAATCAACTCCGTTAATATATGGAGTGTCGTAAATACTTATATTTCCATCTTTTAATGTGGGTGAACCGTTGGAGCCTACAATGTAAAAATTAGTGGACATCAGTTGGTATGCATTGCTGTTAAACTGCAGGCATACAAGTGTAAAAATCAGCAATGCGCTAAAACGCCATTGCAGGTGTTGGTAAAGATTTTTCATTACAATCAGGATTGGTTTTATGTTCAGATTTGGATAAGAATATCAGCAGATAGCTTTGCAATAATTTTTATACATAAACATTTAATTATTGCATAGATATCTCCAATTCTGATTAGTAACGAATTTCTTAGTATTTAATTGCCTGAAGAGTTAATTTAAAACAATAATAAGCCGGTAGATTAATACCACGATAATTTAAAAAACCGCGGCTATGCTTACAGATAATGCGTAGAAGGCATAATTTATAAAAATTACGGGAAATCTGTATTGAGTAAACTAAGGGTGACTATTCTGGCGCTGTATTATTTTTATCTTTCTTAAACTTATTAAAAAGATCAAGCTTAAATTTTACATTGCCATCCTGGCCGGGGCGGCCACGAAGAAAAATACTTCTTCCTCCTTTTTTTTCTGTACCGATATTTTCGGGGTTATAATCATCCCCCCGTTTTTTTAGATTGTTTAGTGGTACCTGTATGCTGATATCTGTATTGCCTTTCCGGCTATAAATACCTTCTACAAATAAACTCATAACACTGGATTGTATTTCCATACGGTTTATTTTTACTTCTCCTTTATTTACCTCCAGCCGGTCTTTAAGTTCTGCAAAACGGATATTATCAAAATCCCTCTTTTTAAAAATAGAAGTTTGTATTTTTTTAATGGGCTCATAGTTATTAAGTGCCCCGTTTTTAAGAGAAAAATCAATGGTACCCACTACAGAATTAGGCAAAACTTTTCCATCATCATTCATTGCCAGCGAAGCATTTACTTTGGAAGAAAGCAATCCTTCAAGCGTTTCGGAAGTGATACCATCCTGCCCAAAATTTTCAAATGCATAAAAAATTTTTTTTACATCTACATTATTCAGATTTGCATTGATGTTTACCTTGTGGTAATTTGTTTGCGCATTAAATAACTGGCCGTTTATACTCATGCGGCCGCCTGCAAGGTTCATGCTTACATTGTTCAGCAGGTACCTATCCTGAAGCAGGATCAGGTTAGCATCCAGGTTATTTGCTTCAAATTTCTTATATAAAATTTTATCCGCTTTCAGGCTAAGGTTTATCTTGTTTTTTTCTATAAGTTCATCTATTTGCCCAGATAGTTTTACATATTTTCTTTTAATACTGCTATTAGTTTTTCCGGTTTTTTTTGGGCTCTTAAACAGGTAAGTAAAAGCCCCAAGGTTAAGTTGTGGAGAATAAACATTCCAGTTTATAATGATATTATTTGGCGCTGTATTAATGAGGGTAAGTAAATTTTTTGCAGTACCGTTCATTACTATTTTATTGTTCAGCACATTGCATTGAAAATTTTGTGTAAGTACATCTGAATTTTTAAAGATCAGGCTGCCATTCACTCCTTTCATTTCTACATTGCGGGGTGTATATAAAACAGTTCCGTTCTTAAATAAAAGATTTCCGTTAATAAATGAATTAGTATTATTATTATTTTCAATTGGGCCCTTGTAAGTAACCGTCATAGCTGCATCGCCGGAGGTAAGCTGTAATGAATTGGTTTGTATTATTTCATTTAAAGAACTAAGCGGAAAAGCAGACCGCAGATCGCAGGTAAGCAAAGGTTTTTCCAGATTTAATATTTCTATATGATCAGACTTTACAGGCAATGATTGCCAGCCTGCAGTAAAATTATTTATGCTGATAACAGAATTGGCATCATTTCTCGGCAATCCGAATACTACTTCATTTTTATAAAACCCGGTGAAACTTGCCTCATCAAAATCCATAAACGGGGTAATAAGGTGAGTGCTATTTACCTGCCAGTTTATATTTACCAAAGGTTCGCCACCTTTTAAAGGGCCGCTTATAAAAGCATCAGCATCCAGGGGTTTATCCAAATCTACCAGAGAGAGAGATGTAGCTATTCTTTGCGGAAGCAGGGATTTTACTACGGCATAATCAGCTTTGCGGATATGCACATTCAGTAAAAATTGTGGCGCTGTTCCCTGCAGGTCAAATCTGCCGCTTAAATTAAACGGCTGTTCTTCCAGTTTTATATTGATGCTGTCAAACTGAAGCTGGCTTTTCTTTTTATCATACTGCATATCAAACCGGCCATTGAAAGATTTGCCTTTTAAAAATATGCCCTTTGGTAAATTAAATGCAAGGCTTTTAATATCAATGGCTGCATCTGTATCAAACAAAACCATATCTTTTTTATCGTCCACTTTTATTTTTAGATTATTAACCACAAAATCATGCAGCTTTTCTTTTTGTCTATCGTCCAGCGTTAAACGAACATCGTCCAGTTCGATGGTTTTTAATTCATTGGCATTTTCACTTTTTGTAGTGGGTGGAGGTGAATTTCTTTTTGGGTGCGTTAAATAAGTATTGGTGTAGCCACTGCTGTCTGTGTATAAATAAAAGCTGCCATTTTGAATTCTCAGCCCGGTTACAGAAGGTTCTTTTTGTACCAGTTTCGTAATACTGAGATTAATAAAAACCTGCTTTGCCTGAAAAAAAGGATGATGATGCTGGGGAAATAATGTATCAGTAATGGCTATATCATTAAGTACAACTGATATTTTGGGGAAATGCCGGAAAAAGCTGAGTTCAACATTACCTATGCTTACCTTTCCATTAAGTTTATCGCTTAACCCTGTTGTAACCTGGTTAATAATTTTTTTCTTATTAAGTGAAACATAGGTAAATACAATGATGTACAGCAGCAGAATAAGTAATATAAAAATGGCAGCCGATTTATAAATATAATGAAGTGCTTTTTTCAAGAAACGTTGTTTTTATCTCTTTAAACCAAAATGTATGCTAAACAATTGGTGAGGAATAAATAGCCCGGACAGATTTAAATTTTATCAGAGGATTATATTTGCATTTCAGAATTATTTTAAGAAATAGCCTCAGTTTATTTTAGGTAAATCAATTTTACATTAATAAAACTTAAAAAATGAAACTTCAATTCTGGAGTGTAGGAAAAGCCCATGAAAGCCATGTAAAAGAAGGGATAGAAATGTTTACCAAACGTATTGCTAATTATTTTCCGGTACAGTGGCATATAATACCTATGCCTAAAAATGCAGGCCTGATGAGCGAAGTGGATATGAAATTAAAGGAAGGCGAAATTATTTTAAACACAATCAAAAAAGAAGATTACCTGGTATTGCTTGATGAAAGAGGCAAACAATTAAACAGCGAAGGCCTTGCAGCTTTTTTGCAACAGCGTGCCAACGAAAGCGAAAAAAATATTGTATTGCTGATTGGTGGTGCGTATGGTAGTAGTAAAGATGTGTTGCAAAGAGCCGATTTTAAATGGAGTCTATCCAGTTTAGTTTTTCCGCACCAGATGGTAAGAATGATTTTAGCTGAACAGATTTACCGGGCCTGCACTATCATCAGAAACGAAAAATACCATCACTCCTAAAAGAGGAAGTAGAAAAAGGAAATAAAGTATATAAAGTAGAAAGTATATAAAGTAGAAAAGTGTATAAAGGAAAAACTTCCTCGGTCTCCCGGATTATTTAAATACTATTATCTAAATACTAAATACTTTTTTTACTTTTCTACTTTTTACCACTACCCTACTTAAGCCTTTTCCATACCTGGGTATTATCCTGGCCGTTGGCATTTTTACCGGTTACTCTTATTTCATTGCTGTTAATTACATAAATAGAAGCAGGCTGATAATTAAGTCCGCTGCAACCGCTTATAAGGTTACTGATAGTAAAGCCACCGCTATTATCGGCATTAATATTTTTCCAGGTTATATCATTTTCTCTTAAACAGTTACCGGTGCCTGCCAGGGTTGTAATTCTGCCATCAGATAAAAAAGGAGCTACGGTTACCTTGCTTCCCACTAATACATTATCTGGCGAACTACTGGCAAGCTGCCATTGACCTGTTAGTGTAAATGCAGAGCCAGTGGTATTTGTAGCCTGTTTAATAGCATCGCAACTGAATAAACTAACGGCAGAAAATAAAAGCGCAAAAAGTTTTACTGATTTCATGTTGGTTGATTTTAGTTGCATCACAATTTTCAAAAAGCGTACCAATAATTATAATTTATTTTAGCTATACTTTTTATCACCGCAGAGAACATGAGTTAAAAAAGTATTCGCAGAGATATTTATTCCCGCTCTGCGTAACCTCAATTTCTCTTGTTCTCAGCGGTTAAAAACTTTACCGTTTCATAAAGCCATTCAATTTTACTTAGTTTTGGTAAAAATAAAAAAGATATGAATTTCACCGAAGCCCCGGTTACCCTTATACTGATTGCTGTAAATGTTATTTTTTCCATAATTGGTTTTTCAAATGCTGCGATGGTAGATAAAACCATTATGTGGCCTTATTATGTAAAAAAAGAAAAGCAATATTACCGTTTCATTACCTCTGGTTTCTTACATGCAGACTGGATGCATTTATTCTTCAATATGTTTACTTTATATTTCTTTGGAAGAAATGTAGAAATTGTTTTTGCAAGTTATGGTTTGGGTGGTAATGTATCTTACCTGGCTTTGTATTTTTTAGGCTTAATTATTTCTGATATTCCCAGCTACCTGAAACACCAGGATGATTATAACTACAGGGCTTTAGGCGCTTCGGGTGCTGTATCTGCGGTAGTTTTTGCCGCTATTGTTTTTAGCCCGTGGAGCAGTATTTACCTGTATGGCGCTATAAAAATTTCTGCTTTATTATATGCTGTTTTATACATTGCTTATTGTGTGTATATGGGCCGCAAAAATCACGATAATGTAAACCATGATGCTCATTTATGGGGTTCAATATTCGGGTTGGCGTTTACGGTTATTTTAATTGCCACGCTGCAGCCCGAAATGTTTAATGGCATTCTGGAAGAACTTAAACACCCGAGTTTATTTGGAAAAGGTTAAGCTGAATTTTAAAATATTGGCAGAGCCATCTTTAATTTTAAAACGGTCATCAATCCTGTGGCCAATAACCCAGATTATTTTTTTATCAGATTCAATTACCCAGGCCTGTTGCTTTTCATTGAGCGATAATTTTTGATCTATAAAAAACCGGCTTAGTTTTTTTTTCTTCTGCATCCCTAAAGGATAAAAATAATCTCCGGTTTTCCATTTTCTTAATATTAATGGAAACTGAATCTGCAATGCATCTAACTGTGCAGCGTTTTTATCAGCCTGTATTTTACCGGGGTTAACCTCTTTTTCTATTGATAATTTTCCGCCAGAAAAAATAATTACGGTATCCTTTTCTTTAATTAAAAAATGGTTGGCTTCCAGATCATTTAAGGGAGAAATAATAAGCCATTTGCGGTTGCGGAGAATGCGGTGTGTTGGCGATTGTATATATTTTCCTGACTCGCTGTTTAGTAATTTCAGTACCTCGTTTGTTTGTGCTGCCGTAAAACCAACTTCTTTTATTATTTCAAAAAGTACAGAATGCAGCGCTGCCGTTTTTAATAATTTTAATACGGGTAAATGCATTTCTTTTCCTTCAAAAATGATCAGTTTTTTTTTGGTATTTTCTATAGATAAATTATAGAGCGTATTTATTTCCCTAAAGCGTTCTGCATTATCCAGCAGGTTTTCTTTTACCTGCGGAAAAACTTTTTGTAACCCTGGTATAAGTTGATTGCGGAAATAGTTGCGGGTATATTTATCGCTGCTGTTGCTGGAATCTTCCCGGTATGCCAGGCCATTTTCTTTTGCAAACAAAAGGATATCTTCTTTGCCGGCAAATAAGAGTGGGCGCAAAACATTTTTTTGTTTTGGTAATATCCCTTTCAGGCCATTGATGCCCGTGCCCTTAAAGAAATTCATTAAAATTGTTTCTATATTATCATCGGCATGATGGGCGGTGAGGATATAGTTAATAGTTGATAGTTGATAGCTCGTCTTTTTAGAAAGTAAGTTTTTAGAAACATCCGTAACCTTTTCCTTTCTGGCATCTGTCATCTCTTTACTCCCATCTGCTTTATTAGCTTCCACCAAAAAATTAAACCAATCATATCGTAATTCTCTTGCAGCAACCTGTATGCTTATTTTATTTTGTGCCGCATATTTTTCTGTATCAAATTTTTTCACAAAATATTCCACCGCATATTTTTTGGCAAGGGCTTCCACAAATTTTTCATCTCCATTGCTTTCTTCTTTTCTTAGTTGAAAATTACAATGGGCAATCGCAAAATCATACCCGGCCTGTTGGCACAATTCACAGAGCACAACAGAATCCACGCCGCCGCTTACGGCAAGCAATAAACGTTGCTTTGGCTGAAAGAGATTTTCTTTTTTGATACACTGCTGAAAAGAAGAAAGTAGATTCATTTACCCCTGTTCCCTGAAGGGAAACTTAGTTTGTTGGTTAATAAATTATTTGATGGCTATGTTCAACTTTATACGCTTTAATAAAAGTTGCCCATGGCTTTTTCTGTACAAGTGAGTTCCGGTAGCTATCGGAACAAGAATGATGCTATGAAAAAAAATGTTGGTTACAAAATAATTCTTGCTTAATAAAAATGATACTGATTCATAAAAACGTAACTACCTAAGTTCCCCTTTAGAGGACAGGGGTTTGCTACTCCTCAATATCTTCCAACGCCCCCATCAATTCATTATAACTATGATTATCCCCGGCTTTTTTTGCTTCTTCCATGCCTCTTTTATATATTCTTATGGCACGTTCATAGTCAGCTACCCGTTCCAGTAATTTCCCAAGGTGATAATAGGAACCAACATAGCTCGGCTCCCTCAACAAAATTTCGTTGAACAGTTTACGGGCTTCATCATCATCCCCAACCTTTATGTATTCCAATGCCAGCGCATGTTGCAGAAAACTATCCTTATCGGATGTCTTCATAAATTCCAGTAATTTTTGTATCCTGCTCATTTCAATATTTTTTTTAAACGATGTGCAGAAGCTATCTTTACATGGCTTATATTTGCATTTAGTTGCATAAACAACCTTTATATTTAATTACAAAAACCCGTTCATGAAGATATTAGTTTGCATCAGCAGAACACCAGATACCACGGCAAAAATAGCCTTCGCTGATAACAATACGAAATTTGCTGCGGATGGTGTACAATGGATCATCAATCCTTACGACGAATGGTATGCCCTTGTTCGTGCGCTGGAATTAAAAGAAGCAGATCCTTCCACCGTTTTACACCTCGTTCATGCAGGTACAGCGGACAGTGACCCCATCATCCGCAAAGCCCTGGCATTGGGTGGCGATGAGGCCATAAGAATAAATACAGAAAATACGGATAGCTTTTACATCGCATCGCAGATTGCGGCCGTAGCAAAAGATGGCGGGTACGATCTTATTTTTACCGGTAAAGAAACTATTGATTACAATGGTTCTTCCATAGGGGGTATGGTAGCAGAATTACTGGATTTGCCCTATATTTCTCATGCAGTTAAATTTGATCTGGAAGCCGGAAAAGCTTTAGTAGTTCGGGAAATAGATGGCGGTGAGGAAACAGACAGAGCGGCACTACCGGTAGTGGTTAGCTGCCAAAAGGGAATGGCAGAACAACGCATCCCAAATATGAAAGGTATTATGGGCGCAAGGTCAAAACCATTAAAAGTAGTAGAAGCCGTTTCGGCTGAAACGCTTACCAGCATCGTGTCGTACGATCTGCCGCCGGCAAAGGCAGGCGTAAAATTAGTATCACCCGATCACCCGGAAGAATTGGTGAGGCTGCTGCACGAGGAAGCGAAGGCGATTTAAAAGCCCCCTGTCCCCCGGAGGGGGAACTTAGGATGAGCTATATTAAAACTCAATTAGTTCTTTTTATTTAACGATTTAATTTTTGTTTGACCAGCTTTTGAATGTCTTTTCAACATCGTTGTTCCGATAGCTACCGGAACTCTCTTGTACAGCATATCATCATTGAATTTTTATAACGGCAATAATAAAGTATCGTATTAATTATAAACTAACAACCCAGGTTCCCCTTCGGGGTTCAGGGGCTAAATAAACAATCATGAGCGTTTTAGTTTTCTTAGACCAGGCAGAAGGCCACATAAAAAAATCATCTTTTGAAGCAGCAAATTATGCCGCTAAAATTGCTGAACAGACCGGTACAACCGCCGAAGCAATTGTTTTGGGAACGGTTAATGACGACCTTTCTGCTCTCGGCAACTACGGCATTAAAAAAGTGCATACCGTAACTGATGCTTCCTTAAATAATTTTGATGCGCAGGTATTTACAAAAATTATTGCGCAGGCTGCAGAAGCCGCTGACACTATAGTATTTTCTAACAACACCACTGGTAAAGCTGTGGCACCAAGGTTAAGTGTACGGTTAAAAGCCGGCCTGGTTTCCGGTGCTGTTGCATTGCCCGATACCAGTAATGGTTTTGTGGTAAAGAAAACCGTTTTTAGTGGTAAGGCATTTGCAAATATTGCCGTTACCAGTGCTAAAAAAATAATCGCATTGAATCCCAATTCTTACACAATTGTAATGGGTAGCGGCAAAGCAGAAGTATCAGCACTTGCCGCAACACCCGATGCTGCTAAAGTAGAAGTAGTTTCTGTAAACAAAGTTACCGGCGAAGTACCGTTAAGCGAAGCTGATATTGTGGTTAGCGGAGGCCGTGGTTTAAAGGGCCCGGAAAACTGGGGCTTGGTTACCGAGCTGGCAACCTTACTTGGCGCAGCCACAGCCTGCAGCCGCCCGGTAGCAGATATAAACTGGCGTCCACATCACGAGCATGTAGGGCAAACAGGGCTGGCTATTGCACCCAATTTGTATATTGCTGTGGGTATTTCCGGGGCCATACAGCACCTTGCAGGTGTAAACAGAAGTAAAGTAATTGTAGTGATAAATAAAGATCCCGAAGCACCGTTTTTTAAAGCAGCAGATTATGGTATTGTCGGCGATGCTTTTGAAGTAATGCCTAAAATTATTGAAGCCGTAAAAAAATTAAAGGGTGTAGCCTAAGCTCATTCATTTTTAAATACTAAAACTTTAAAGCCTTTCACTTGATTTTGAAAGGCTTTAATTTTTATATTTGTACATTAAAAAAAAGGAACGCCTTCAATGAAAAAAATTGAACTGGAAATTGTGGCACTATCACACAGCATAACACAAACACATTCTTATGCGGTAGTGTTAGGGGAAATAAACGGCCTGCGGCGCCTGCCCATCGTTATCGGTGGGTTTGAAGCACAGGCCATTGCTGTAGCATTGGAACGCATGAACCCCAGCCGGCCACTTACCCACGACCTGATGAAAAATTTTATGATGGCTTTTAATGTAGAGCTGCACGAAATTATTATTAACGATCTGCAGGAAGGCATTTTTTATTCTAAATTAGTCTGCAGTTCTGCCAACGATACGGTGGAAATAGATTCCCGTACTTCTGATGCGCTGGCTTTGGCCGTGCGTTTTGGCTGCCCTATTTTTACCTACGACACTATCCTGGACCAGGCTGGTGTTTTGATGGAGGATGACAATAAAAAATCGCCTTCAGAAACAAGCACCGTAACTTCAGAAACAGGTGGCAGGGAAGATTTAAAAGCTTTAAGCCTGGAAGAACTGAATAAATTACTTACAGAAGTATTGGAGCATGAAGATTATATAAAAGCCATTGCCATAAGAGATGAAATAAAAAGCAGAGGGAAACGGTA
>JANLQE010000146.1:0-9625 GCA_031367625.1 Bacteroidota bacterium | reverse complement strand
GAAAAAACGCAAAGCCACCAAACCATCCAAAGCATCTAAACTAAAGCGGTTAGACAGTAAAAAGAAAGCAGGAGCATTAAAACAAAACAGAAAAAAGTTAAAAGCAGATGAGTAGAAAACTGCTCATACATTCTCTTCCCCTGATGTTTATCCCAAGCATATTTTTTTTGCTTTCTGGTTTTAATAATAAACTACCGGTAAATAAAAACGGAAGGCTTGTTATTCATTTTTTAAATATTGCTGATGGAAAAAAAATAGCCAAAGATAGTATTTACCAAAATGCTTTTGGAGAAGCATACACGGTAAGTAATTGCTATCAACAGCACCTAAAAAATCAACTCAATTATTTTTATATACATTCACCGATACCAGCTTTACAAAAAACAAACGCTTTGCTCAATAAGAAGTTCTCTAAAATTAATATTACCATTCCGTATTAAAGTGATTTAAACTTTGCCAAAGCTTTAAACGCAGTAAAAATGCAGAACTCATTTCAAAGCTTTGGCAAAAGTTCATCTGCATGAGATAACAAAAATTCTTTTTTAGACAGACACTAAGGGCAATAAAAAAATTACGGCTAAATTTACCAAAAATTAAAACCAGGTATTGAGCAGTGTAAAACAATTAGCAGGGCAAACAATGTGGTATGGCGTAAGTTCTATAGCCGCAAGGTTTTTAAATTACCTGCTTACTCCTTTTTTAACCTATGCCCTTACCAGGGCAGATTATGGTAAGATGAGCCTGGTATATTCTGTGCTGCCGGTATTAAATGTATTATTTACTTACGGACTGGAAACAGCTTTTTTTCGTTTTTCAAATAAAGAAACAGATCCTAAAAAAATATACAACACTACTGCCACTTCAATCATCATAAGTACGTTTCTTTTTGGCATTGCATTATTATTTTTTCATAAACCTTTGTCCGCTTTGGCCGGCGTGGGTAATTATCCTGAGTTGATAAGGCTCAGCATTTACATTATAATGCTGGATACTTTATCCATCATTCCCTTTGCAAAACTAAGGCACGATGGCAGGCCTAAAAAATATGCAATGGTAAAAGTTGCCGGCATACTTATTAATATTTTTTTTACATTTTTCTTTTTATTGTGGTGCAAAAATGCTGTCACAAAAGACCCAGCTTCATTCTGGAGTAATTTTTATTCTACCGCTCACAACCCTGTTTACTATATTGTGCTGGCCAATTTAATACAGGCAACTGTTACCTTGCTGCTGTTGTATAAAGAAGTATTTACCATCCGGTTAAAAATAGATATACCGCTTTGGAAACAGATAATGACTTACTCCTCCCCATTAATATTGGTGGGCCTTGGCGGCGTAATCAATGAGGTAATGGACCGGCAAATGCTGCATAAATGGGTGCCCGGCACAGCAACATTTAAAGAAGAACAGGTAGGTATTTACAGTGCCTGTTACAAACTTTCCATCCTCATTACCTTATTTGTTCAGGCATTCAGAATGGGCGCCGAACCATTTTTTTTTAAGCAGGCCGGCAGCCAAAATCAGCAACGGACTTATGCCAGGGTGATGAAATTTTTTGTGATCGTTATCTGCATTATGTTTTTGGTGGTAGCATTGTATTTACCCATCTGGAAACATTTTATTGCCAGCAAAGAATGGGAAGGTCTTGCCGTAGTCCCAATTTTATTATTGGCAAATATGTTCCTCGGCATTTATTACAACCTGGCCATCTGGTATAAGCTTGGCCACAAAACTTCTGCCGGTGCATACATCACACTTACCGGCGTAGCAATTACCATCATCATCAACTATTTTTTTATCCCGTATTACACTTATATGGCCTGCGCCTGGGCTACTTTTTTTTGTTACGGCAGCATGATGGTTATTTCATTTATATGGGGCCAAAAAGTTTTCCGGATCCCTTATGCGTGGAAAAAATCAGTTGCATTTATTGTTATAGCAGTGCTGTTATTTTTTGTGCACAAAGGCATTACAAATTTATACAGCAATAATTATTTTGATACCGTGCTGGCAACAATTCTTTTACTTTTATATGTGAGGTTTATAGGATTTATTGAGAAAAAAGAATTGCCAAAACTTCCGGTGATAGGAAAATATTTTACAACAACGGTTTAGTAATATTTTTGAATCCGGCATTTGTCCGCTGGGCATCATCGTTATTCCGATAGCTATCGGAACTCCCTTGTACAGCAAACCTTAACTGAACATATATTGAAGCGTAGCATTAAATTAGCCGCTAACTTTACCTGTAGATATTTTTTTAATGCGTAAACTCTTACAATATTTATTAAAGCGGCCACTTACCTGGATGGGTAATTCTTTAGCGGCATCGCCAAAAAGAGAATCTGTTTTTAAATCGCTCAGCAAACTTTACCGTGCCGGCAATAATGCAAAAAGTACAAAAGTAACTACGCTGCAAATAGATACTGCAAAAGATAAGTTTATCATTTTTAGCGATCAGCACAAAGGCGATAAAGGCTGGGCAGATGATTTTAAAAACTGCGAACAAAATTATATCACTGCGCTGCAACATTACAACGGCCTTCAATATAATTTTATCAACCTCGGCGATAGTGAAGAGTTGTGGAAATTTACAGCAGCGCAGATACTGCCTGCCAATGAAAAAGCTTTTGCCGTAGAAGCTGCGTTTCAGCCAGGCCGTTATTATAAAACCTTCGGTAATCATGATATTATCTGGAAAAATAAATTAGATATAATATTCCTGCTTAGTAAATATTTTAAAATGCCGCTACCGGTTTACGAAGGCATTATTTTAAAATTGCAAAATGTTATAACGCCTTTAAACATCTTTCTTACCCACGGCCACCAGGGCGATAAAATGAGTGACAACAATTCATTCAGCACCTGGATAGTGGCGCATATCTGGATGCCGGTGCAGCGGTATCTGCGCATTAACATTAATACCCCAAGCAAAGATTTATCGCTACGGAACAAGCATAATAAAATGATGTATGAATGGAGCAGCAGCAGAAAAAGTATGATCTTAATAACCGGGCATACCCATAGCCCGGTATTTGCATCGGGTAAATACCTGGATCATCCTTCAAACAAAATTGAAACAGGCCAGCCAGCACATGAAGTAAAACCTACTTATTTTAATACCGGTTGCTGCTGTTTCAGCGATAGCGATATTACCGGAATAGAATTAGCAGATAATTGCATCCGGTTAATAAAATGGCATACCGGTGACGGGATTTCAAAAAGAATAGTGCTGGAAGAAATAGCTATCAGCAAATTGATTGCAGACTTACAGTGAGCATATTTTTTAATAAATACCAAACCTAAATTGATCAAAAAAATTCGTATTTATCCGCCTGATCAGTCCCATCAGTGTTTCTATCTCCTCATAAATATTTCTTCGTCATCATGTACAATATTTTCTTTTCGGGGTCAGTAAATTCGCCTGCTTTTTCAACCGAAATAAAATGCCTGCGGAATGCCTGTGAAGCGGCATCTATATTTCTTATATCGTATCCTATAATTTTAAGCGCATAAGAAACATTAAAATTTTCGGGGATGGGTACACCTGTTGTATCTGCATACCAAAGGCCGTAACCCTTATCTGCAAGGCGTTTCCAGGGAAAGGTCACATTAGGGTCGTTCTTTCTTACAGGCGCAATATCTGCGTGGCCTATAAAATTTGCATCTGGAATACTGTAATTCTTTTTTAGCGTTTCCAATAAGCCAAGCAACGTATTTATTTGCGCTTCGGTAAAATTTTCAACCCCGTTATTATCAATCTCAATACCTATTGATGAAGAATTAATATCTGAATTGCTTCCCCACATGGAAACACCAGCCTGCCACGCCCTCAGGTAATCGTTCAGCATCTGATGCAGGGTTCCGTCTTTGCATATTACATAGTGTGCGCTTACCTGGGTTTTTTCTGTTATAAAAGTCTGCAGGGTTTGTTCGCAACTGTTTTGTGCGGTATGGTGTATAATAACCATGTTGGGTTTGCGCATTCCAAAATTGGTAGTACCCACCCAGTATGCAGGCGTCTTAAATGAATCTGCCACAATAGAAAGAGAAGGCTGCTCTCTTAAAGTTTTTGCAAATGCTGCAGTCTTTTGCCTGTATATTTTATTGGTAGCTGCATAAGGCCTTGGTGCACAGGAATAAAAAAAAACAAATGCAGCAACAGATAGAAATAAAAATTTTGTTTTCATACAATTATTTACACTCTGTTTTCATAAAAGGATGTTTTATTTCAAATTTTAATGCTACAGGATATTTAAATAATACAGAGTCGCCTTTCATGTTCACATCGCCATACGCTTCGGATAATGAAGTGCCGGTAATTTTAAAAATAATTTCTCTTACAGATAATTTCCCTTCGGAGGTAAAACTGTACCAGCCTTTTAGTTTGTCATCAATAGCTTTAAGTATTACACCACCCCTGTTGCTGTCTTTTTGAAAACGTTTGTAAGAAAGGTGGCCCGTAAAATAAGTTGCACTGTCATCTAAGTGCATATATGCAGTATCTTTTTCAATCACCATCATATAACAACCAGCCAAAGTGGGCGTGCTCACAGCCGCAGCGGCAGTATCTTTTGCAGTGATGCTGTCATCTTCCTTTTTTTCAGCAGTTTTATTTTCACATGCGCAAAATATGCATAAGGTAATAATTGGTGCAAATATTTTTTTCATTTTAAACATTTTGATGATTATTTATTATTAAACAACCATGCCAAATATAATTAAGTTATGCAAGTGCGGCACAACCTTTGAAGATGTTTATTATTATCAACAATAAAAAAATTGTTATGAATGAAGATAAAAAAAATACAACCGTTAATGATGCTGATATTACCCCTGTAGAAAGATCCGTTTTGGAGGATGCATTTTCTATTGGCGATTCACGGGAAGAAGATCAGTTAAGAAGATCGGAACTGGATACTGCAGATGAAGACGGCACACCGTTAAATGAAAAAAGTTCAGCCGAAGATGTAAGTGGCGAAGACTTAGATATCCCTGGTACTGAAGATGATGATGCAAATGAAGAAATTGGTGAAGAGGATGAAGAAAATAACGGTTACAGCCAGGCTGATACAGAATAAATACTATACCGGTGAAAGCCCAGCGGCTTTCAATAAATTAATTACCTGTATTTTTTAGTGATCTCCGGTATCTCTTAACTTACTTTATGCGCAGACCTGGTAAAAGCACCGGTAGTAAGCTGTTGGCCTTCTGCAATTTCTTCTATCAGTTTTTTATTAAATGCTTCCAGGTCTGCCGGGCTGCGGCTGGTAACAAGTCCATTATCCACTACCACTTCTTTATCCTGCCATAAAGCGCCGGCATTTTTCAGGTCTGTTTTTATAGATGGAAAAGAAGTCATTTCCCTGCCGGTGAGCATACCGGTTTCTATTAATAATTGTGGTGCATGGCATATAGCCCCTACGGGTTTACCGGCTTCTAAAAACTGCTCAGCAAAACTTACATATTCTTTGTGCCTGCGCATTTCATCGGGGTTTATTACCCCACCTGGTATCATCAATGCATCATAATTTTCTACAGAAGCATTGGCAAGATTCTCATCCACGTCTAATTCTATGCTCCAGTGATCGTGATCCCATCCTTTTACTTTTTTTTGCATAGATACAATGTGTACGGCAGCCCCCGCATCTTCCAAAGCTTTTTTAGGGCTTGTGAGTTCTACTTCTTCAAAACCATTATCAGTAAGAATGGCTACTTTTTTATTTTGCAATATTGACATAATAATATTTTTAAGATGAGTTATCCTAAACTATTACTCAATTTTTATTCCATTTCATTTTATGGGGAATTATAGTAAAGAAAACCCGGTTTAATTTTCTTTAATAATATCCTCATCATCATACTTTTTTTAGGAAAATTATTTTTTGTGATGATTATATATTTTCCAATGAGAATTTTAAAATAAATCCCCATCGCTTGCATCTTAACATTATTGTTTCTACATTGCCACACCAAATTAAAAGGCCTTGTCAATTCCGCTTTTAGCCATTATCCACTGATTTTTTATTCATTTATTAAAACAAATTTTCTCATGAAAAGATTATTATTATTTGCCTGTATTGCCTTTGAAGCAGAATGGGTATCGCTTTAAAATTATTAAAAAAGCCCCACAAAAATGCGGGGCTTTTTTAATAAAACCAATAAGGTTTATCTTTTGGTTACAGCCCTGTAAATAACCAGTACAATAAGAGCCCCGCCGATAGCGCTTATAAAACTGTGGAAATTCCAACCCATAGCATCTTGCCAGCCCAACAGATATTTAGCAATAGCTCCGCCAACAAATGCGCCAACAATACCAATAACAATAGTTACAATCCATCCACCGGGGTCTTCTCCACGGTGTAGCAGTTTGGCAATTACGCCAGCAATTAATCCAAATAAAATCCATGATAAAATGCCCATAATTTTAAAGTTTAGTTTTTAAAGATGTAAGTATATAAAAAAAAATATTTAAATATATCATAAAGAGGGCCTATTTTATTGCAGCCGTTTTTTCTCCTGTAACTTTACGCTCCAAAATACAAATCTCAAATATGTCTTTTCTGTTTAAACCAATAAAATTTAGAAGTGTAGAATTAAAAAACCGCATAGTTGTTTCTCCCATGTGTGAGTACTCCAGCATTGATGGTTTTGCAAACGACTGGCACCTGGTACATTTGGGCAGCCGTGCAGTAGGTGGCGCAGGCCTTGTTATCACTGAAGCCGCCGCCGTAACAGCAGAGGGAAGAATTACGCCGGACGATCTGGGCATCTGGAAGGATGAGCATATTTCTTTTTTAAAACGCATTACTGTTTTTATTGAAAACAACGGTGGCGTTGCAGGCATTCAGTTGGCACATGCAGGCCGCAAAGCCAGCCATAAAAGCCCATGGAAAGGGGGCGTATCTCTTACGCCTGAAGAAGCAGCCTGGGATACCCTGGCCCCTGGCGCTATCGCCTACAAAGAGGGGGAACCCTTACCAATAGCAATGACCCAAGAAGATATTGATAAGCTGAAAAATGATTTTGCAAAAGCTTCAGAACGGGCATTGCAGGCTGGTTTTAAAATAATAGAAATACATGCCGCACATGGCTACCTGCTTCACCAATTTTTATCCCCGCTCAGCAACAACAGGCTTGATGAATATGGCGGTTCTTTTGAAAACCGGATAAGGTTATTGGTAGAGGTTACAGAAACGGTAAGAAAGACTATGGGAGATGATTTGCCACTGTTTGTGCGTATATCTGCCACCGATTGGGTACCCGGTGGATGGAATGAGAATGAATCTGTAGAGCTTGCAAAAATTTTACAAACAAAAGGGGTTGATTTAATTGATTGCTCATCGGGTGGTAATTCGCCTTCTCAAAAAATTTCTGTTGGGCCATTGTACCAGGTTTCTTTTGCACAAAAAATAAAGCAGGAGGCAGGTATAGCTACTGGCGCTGTAGGCATGATAACCACTGCACCCGAAGCGGAAAGTATTTTGGCCAACGGCCAGGCAGATTTAATAATAATGGCAAGAGAGCTTCTCCGCAATCCTTATTTTCCCTTACAGTCTGCTAAAGAAATGGGTATTGATATTCCATGGCCGGTACAGTATGAGAGAGCAAAAAAATAATTCAAAATTTATACATACCCGGTACTCCGTTAATCATATTGCTGTTCATAAAACCTGGCAAATTATTTGGCAGGTTTGCCAAACTCCCTGGTAATCCATAGTATTTTTTTGTAACCGGCTTATAATTAAAATCAACGCTTATTTAACTGGCTTTATTATTGCTTATATACTACTGTTCAACTACTATAAAAAACCACAAGTTGATTACGATAGTCCTACTTATATTATTCTCCCTTATTATACTGGCAATGGGTTTGCTAAATATTCCGTTACCATTTATAAATGCTAAGCGTATAAAAAAATCAAAAAACATTTACATACCACAATCTCCTGTAAAAAAGCAAGGTTATGCAATAAGCAAAAACACCGAAAATGAAAAAGCGCATTTCCGTTTTATAAAAAAACATATCCTTAAATACAACTTAACAAAGTAGCAGGAATATCTACTAAAAAATTTGAATAAGTATTATTGGATAATCGGAAGTAGATAAGGAAAATAAATTATTTACAGGCTCGCTTCACTCTCAAAATCCTTTAACAAAAACTTACACTTTCTTTATTAATCTTATTATTATTATTTCTTTCTCATGCATAGAACGGCTGTAAACCCCGCTTCTAACCATATCATGAAAAAGAATTTTACATTTATCCTTTGTTATTTTATTTCTGCCATAACATTTGCACAAACAAAACCATCGTTTGGTATTAAAGCAGGACTTTCATCTTCAGGCCTGCAGGGCGATGCAGTTAAAAGCCTGGGCAGCCTTATTGATTTGAGCAATGGAATGATAACCACCGGCAATCGTAACGGTTATTTTGCAGGCGGCTATGTTGGTATCCCCATGGGCAAAAATATTTCGATAGAGCCGGGTTTGTATTACACCCAAAAAGGCTATGAATTGAGAGGTGCGCTTAATATTAAAGGCCTGGCATTTTTGGGTGCCAATGCTAAATCGCAATTGCAATCGCAGTACCTTGATATTCCCCTGCTGCTAAAGGCAGACTTTGGTGGTTTGCAACTATTTGCAGGGCCGCAATTTTCTTATTTAATGAATGCCAATCTTCACAGCACTGCAGGTGCTTTGGGGTTTAATATTTTAAATAATAATACCGATGCCACCGGCCAGTTTAACCGCTGGGATGCAGGCGTAACGGGTGGTGCAGGCTACCAGTTTACAAATGGCCTTAACCTGTCCGCATCTTATGATTATGGATTATCTAAAATAGATGTTAATAAAAATCTAAACGCTTACAACCGTGGAGTAAAAGTTGGTATCGGTTTTAGGTTTTAATATTTGAGGCGTTTTTAATTTTTATATAGTTGCGGGTAGTATGGTCAAAAAATAAAAATGGCTGATAAATTTCAGCCATTTTATTAACCCGCCCACTGTAAAATTATTGAATTGATTTTTAATTAAGCGGCCCATATAGTAGAGTTGTTGTATTATTTTACAGGTTACCAAAGTGGTTTTTTACCCGATGGTTTTATACCGCCTTTTGGAGTGGAAGATATAGCCATATTATGTTTCGGATCTACTCTGGATGTTACCTTATTGTAAATTTTTTGATCGGTAATTTTTACAGGATCTTCTGCTGCAGGAGCAAATTCCATATCATCTTTTTTAACCGGCAATTGGGCATCTTTATTTTTTTCGGTAATAATATCTGAAGATGAATTAAAACCACCGCCTTTATTTTTTGTTACTGACCCCTTTTCGTAAACAGTATTATGAGGAGATAATGATTTTGAAATTGTTTTTTTAAGTGTTGATTTTTTTACAGGAGATTTTGAAGAAATAGCTTTACTTACAGTGCTTTTAGATGTGCTGGATTTTTTTGTTGCTGCTTTTTTAACCGGTAAATTTTTTGGAGTAACTTTTTTTGTTGCTGCTTTTTTTGTTGCTGCTTTCTTTGGTGCAGCAACTTTTTTATCGGGTACTTTAACTCCTTTCTTTTTTGCTTCTGACAGTCCGATGGCAATTGCCTGTTTTTTATCAACTACTTTT